>JAFUGB010000333.1 GCA_017469605.1 Clostridia bacterium | reverse complement strand
GATACAGCCTGCGCGTCGCCCTCGTACAGCGTCATGCGGGCCCTGGGCGCGTAGTGCTTGTGCTTCATGCCGGGAGATGGGGCGGCCTCCCCCTCCTTCAGCGGGCGCATTACGCTGTCGGCCACCTGGCATTCGCCCAGCACGGCGGCGATCATTTGGGGCGTAATGCCGCCGGGCCGCAGCACCATGGCAATATCGCCGGTGAGCGCCACCACCGTGCTTTCCACCCCCACCTGGCAGGCCCCGCCGTCCAGGATCAGCGGAATGATGCCCGACATATCTTCCAGCATGTGGGCGGCCAGGGTGGGGCTGGGCCGTCCGCTGCGGTTGCCGCTGGGGGCGGCGATGGGACAGCCGCTCTCTTCAATCAGCGCCCGGGCCACCGGATGGCTGGGCATGCGAATCGCTACGCTGTCAAGGCCGGCGGTTACAGCTGAAGGCACCGCTTCCTTTTTGGGCAGGATCACGGTCAGCGGACCGGGCCAGAAGGCATCGGCCAGCTTTCTGGCAGGAGCGTTCACATGGCACAGGCGTTCCATCTCCTCCAAGTGGGCGATATGCACGATCAGCGGGTTATCCGCGGGCCGCCCCTTGGCCGCAAAAATGCTGAGCACGGCCTGGGTGTTCAGGGCGTCGGCCCCCAGGCCGTACACCGTTTCGGTGGGAAAGCCCACCAGCGCGCCTTCGCGGATCAGCCGGGCGGCCAGGGCGATGCTCTTTTGATCAGCCGGAAAAACCTGGGTGTTCATCCTTTGCCTCCAAGAATGGTTTACCGGGCTATTATAGGCTTTTTGCCGGGGAAAGTAAAGGCCCGGGCCGCGAATTCCTTGACAGATCAGGCGCATCCGGTATAATAAATACGTAGAACACCGCAAAACGAAAGGGCGCAGCCATGGCAAATTTTGACATTCTCTTTTTCGATTTGGACGGCACGCTGCTGGCGCCGGACCATGCCACCATCTCGCCGCGCAACCTGGCGGCGCTGGCCGCGGCCAGGCAAGCCGGGGTGCAGCTGTCCTTCGCTACGGGTCGCTGTCTGGGACTGATTGAGGGCATCGCCCGGCAGCAGCCCTTTGACTATGCTGTGACCAGCAACGGCGCGGCCGTTTATGATTTAAAGGAAAACACGCAGCTGTTCCATCACGCCTTCAGCCCGGAGGACGCGCGGCTGGCCTGCCAGATCATCGACCGGCAGGCGGACTTTTTTGAGCTGTTTGTCAACGGCGAAATACTGCTTACCGAAAAAGCCCATGGCATGACCGCCACCCGAACACTGCCGCCCTGGCATAAGCGGTATTTCTGGCGCAAAAGCCTGCCGCCCATTGGCTCCATCGCCCAGTTTTTTGACCAGGGCGCCCAAGGGCTGGAAAAGATCAACCTGGTGGAATGCGATCCCGCGCTGGTGGCCCGCATCCGGGAGGCGCTGGAAGCGCTGGGGCTGTTTGAGGTGACCAGCTCCATTGGCAGCGGCGCCCTGGAGGTTTCGCCCAAAGGCTGCAGCAAGGGCCGGAGCATTCGCTGGCTGTGTGCGCAAAAGGGCATTGATATCGCCCGGGCGGCGGCCTTCGGTGATGGCAGCAACGATATGGAGATGCTGCGCACCGTGGGCTGCGGCGTGGCCATGGGCAACGCCGGGGAAGCCGTCAAGGCGGCCGCGGACCGGGTGACCGCCCCCCACGACCGGGACGGCGTGGCGCAGTTTATAGAACAGTACGTGTTATAAGGAGAAGGGAATGCTGCCGGAATATTTTATCCAGGCCATTGAAAAGCAGTACGGCGCGGAAGAAAGCGCCCGCATCCTGGCGGGTATGGCGGGGCCGCGCCGGGTAACGCTGCGGGCCAATCGGCTTAAGTCCACGCCGGAGGCTGTGGCCGATATGCTGAAGGACCAGGGCATCGCCTTTGAGCGTCTGCCCTGGAGCCAGGATGCCTTCCTGCTGCCGGAAGCAAGCGAACGTGAGCTTTGGCGGCTGCCGGCCTATGAGCGGGGTGAAATTTACCTGCAAAGCCTTTCTTCCATGCTGCCGTCCATCGCATTGGCGCCCGAGCCCGGCCGCGACATCCTGGATATGGCCGCCGCCCCTGGCGGAAAAACAGCACAGATGGCGGCCATGACAGCCAACAGGGCCCAGATCACCGCCTGCGAAATGAATAAAATCCGCGCCGAAAAATTGCGGTATAATCTGGAGAAGCAGGGCGCTTCGCGGGTGAATGTGATGGTGCGGGACGCCCGAAAGCTGGAGGATTTTTTCCGCTTTGACCAGATCCTGCTGGACGCGCCATGCAGCGGCAGCGGCACCATGCTGGAAAGCGATCCCGGCAGCTGCCGCGCGTTTTCCGAAAAGCTGGTGCACAATTCGGCCGCCGTGCAGCTGCAATTGCTGCGCAAGGCGCTTTCGCTGCTCAAGCCCGGGCACAGCCTGGTATATTCCACCTGCTCCATCCTGGCCGAGGAGAACGAAAACATCGTTCGTGCCGCCCTGAAGGGCGCCCCCGCCGCGGTGGAGCCCATCGCCTTTCCCGGCATGGAAGCGCTGCCGCTGCTTCCCTGCGCCCTGCCCGGAGCGCTATGCGTGTGCCCCACGGCGGAATACGAGGGGTTTTTCACGGTCCGGCTGCGCAAAGGCTGAGCCGCCGCGGCGCCACGGGCCCGCCGCCAGAGAATCTTAACTTCTCAAAGTAAATGCAACAGTAGAAAACGGAGTTGCAGTTACTAAGAGAAAGGGGGATAGAATAATTTTAAAGAAAAAGTCATTGACATTTTGCTCCTTCTTTGCTATACTATTTTAGCAATTCGGTAAAAGGCTGTCTGAAGCCTACGCGGAGAGATGGCCGAGCGGTTTAAGGCGCCAGTCTTGAAAACTGGTGATGTCGCAAGACACCGGGGGTTCGAATCCCTCTCTCTCCGCCATTTTTACCGATCATACCGGCTCATGGAGAAGTACCCAAGTGGCCGAAGGGGCTCCCCTGCTAAGGGAGTAGTACGAGTGAATCGTAGCGAGAGTTCAAATCTCTCCTTCTCCGCCAAACCCGTTGAAAACATTGCGTTTTTGACGGGTTTTTGTTTTACCTGGTAATTTACTAACGTTCATATATAATAGCATATAATTTTTTATCGTTTCCGATCCTTAAGATTCAATTCATTTCTGCTGATGCCTCAGATCAAAATCATGCTCCACAGAAAAATAGCCGGGACAGAGCATAGGGTTGTAAATACGACCAGCTTTGTGGCGAAGGCCGGATCGCGGTTATATTTGGCCGAGAGCATGGTGGTGGTGGCGCCCGCGGGCATGGCGGCCAGCAATACGCTGACGCCGGCGACGATTTTGCCGACGGGCAGCAGCAGGCAGGCCAGATAAACGATGAGGGGCATCAGCACCAGGCGGTGCAGGGTAAAACGCAGGATGGTTTTGTCCACCAGATGCTTCAGGTCGATTTCGCTGAGGATCATGCCGATCATCATCATGGTCAGCGGCGTATTGCAGCGGCCGATGCTCTGGATGGGCGTTTGCAGGAGCGTGGGGATCGGGATGTTCAGCGCCATCACCAGCAGCCCCAGAAGGCAGGCGATCACGCAGGGATGTGTGATCACTTTTTTGATGGTGGAGCGAACGTTTGACACGCCGGTATAAATGGTCAATCCCTCCGACCACATCATGATGCGCTGGGGAATCAGGTAGATGCTGGTCAGCATCAGCCCCGCCGGACCAAAGACACCCTCGGTGACGGCGTTGCCAAGAAAGCCGGCGTTGGAGCAGATCATGGCATAGGATAGATTGCAGCGACGGTCCGCGCTTTCCCCGGGAAAGGCAAATTTGCCGTACGCCAGCGAAAGCAGCTGAATGCCGATGGAAATCAGCAGCACGGCCAGATAATCCCCCGCCGCGCCGCTTTCATTGCCCAGGAAGGAATTGAAAATGTTGCAGGGCAGCACTACATACAGCACCAGATCGGTGATGACGCGCTCGGCCTCCTTGCCCAAAACCTTGATTTTTCGGATCAGGAAGCCCACCGCCATCATGACGAAAATATTGAATTCCAAAGGCCACAGCTTGTCCATCTTTACCCCCAGCGCAGCGCTTCCAGCCGTTTGGCGATGGCCTCCGCCGTGGGTGGACAGCCCATCACGCATTCTGCCGCGCCCCGGCAGCATTTGCCGATGCCCAAACCGTCCAGCGTTTTCCCCTGCCAGCCCTGGCCGATATAAATGTCCTCCTGCCCGCAGCGGGTGGCGTGCAGTGCCCGCACCAGCGCGGCGAAGCAGGCCGAGCAGGCCTGTTTTTCATGTACGTTTTTCGTCAGGCCCGCCACCGTGCCCCGGGGCTTGGGATAGCCGGCGGCGTCGCTGGGCTTGTTGAGCGCAATGATATCGCTTTCGCTCCATCGGGCGCTGCCGCCGCCATATTGCTCTGCCAGCTCGATATAGGGCACCTCCTCGGGGGACAGGCCCATCAGCGTGCGGCCGTAAGCGTCCAGCTGCACGGCGTCGGTGCCCAGATACATGCGGTTGGTCTGCACCGGCGTGCCGCCCTCCTCAAAATCCAGGTCGCCGCAGATGCTGTCCACCACGATCAGCCGGGGCTTGAGGGCCGCTCCCAGGGCGGCGATGGGCTTTTGCAGGCCCAGGGTATGGAAACGCCGTTTTTCCCGGTCCGGCAGGCAGCCCTTCAGGTTTTTGAGGGCGCAGGTCATCACGGTTTGGCAATGGCCCTTAAGCACCGGCAGATCCACCAGCAGCCCGGCATCCAGGGCGCGGGCACAGATATCGATGTTGCCGATGGCTGTTTTGATGCGTCGCGTCTGATCCTTTTTGAGATCGTAAAAGGGGACTCCGTATTGCTCGCATACCTTATCATAACCGGCACGGCGCATGGCGCGCATGGTCTCATCGCCCACCCAGCTGCCCTCGATAACGCTGATGTCGTTCACGCCGTGATCCCGGAAATATGCGATACATCCGCTCAGCACGCCCGCGTGGGTGGTGGCCCCGTTTTCGGGCGTGCCGGCCACCACCAGGTTGGGCTTTAGCGCCACAGAACCGCCCGAAGGCACCAGACGGATCGCGTCTGATGCCTCCAGCAGCTTTACGGTCATATCATGGGCGTCCTGCCCGTAGATCTGATAGATATCAGCCATTGCTTTCCATATACCTCATCATGCACTGGGCGGCGTTTTTGGCGTCGTTGACGGCATGCACCACGGTAAGCGAGCCATGGATCACATCCCCAGCGGCAAATACGCCGGGCCGGGTGGTCATGTTGCTTTCATCCACGATCAAAAGGCCGCGCTCGTTGGCCTCCAGGCCGTGGGTGGTGTTCACCAGCTTGTCCTTGGGACGCTGGTTGATGGCGATGATGGTGGTGTCGGCTGGGATCAATTCATCCTCGCCCTCCACGCCTACGGGACGGCCATTCTCATTCAGCACAGAGTTTTTAAACACCGGGCCTTGCGGGGTGATCCGCTGGATGGATTTGCCAGTGTAGAATTCCGTGCCGTCCAGTTTTGCGTATTCCATTTCATGGTCGCTGGCTGTAGCCTTCGCGCCGCGTTGGAACACCATAACCCGCTGGGCCCCATGGCGGAAGGCCGTGCGCGCCACGTCCATGGCCACGTTGCCCATGCCGATCACCGCCACGGTCTGGCCGATGACATAGCTGACGGGCCGGGCCAGATAGCTGATGCCAAAGTGCACGTTGGGCAGCGTTTCACCCTCGATTCCCAGGGTGCTGGGGCGCCATACGCCGGTGCCGATGAACACCGTCTTGTAGCCGTCCCGGAAAAGATTGTCGATCATCAAATCGCCGCCCATGACCACGTGAGGGCGGATCTTGACGCCCAATTCCAGCAGCCGGGCCTTATAGCGGTCGATGATGGTCTTGGGCAGGCGGAAATCCGGGATGCCATATTGCATCATGCCTCCGATCCTGTCCTTCTCTTCAAAGATGGTTACGCCGTAGCCGTTCCAGGCCAGCACGAAAGCTGCTGTCATGCCCGCCGGGCCGCTGCCGATGATGGCGGCATTTTTGCCGTTGTAGGGTTGCGCGCCCTCCAAGGTCATGCGGTCCAGATAGGCGTCGGATATGAAGCGTTCGATTTCATAAAAGTGCACCGGCTGATCCTTTCGCCCCAGCACGCAATGCCCGGCGCACTGGGACATGTGATCGCACACCATGGAACACACCAGAGACATGGGATTGTTCTCAAACAGCAGCTTGCCCGCTTCCATCAGTCTGTTCTCCTTGAACAGCGCGATGGCCTGAGGAATGGGCGTATGGGCCGGGCAGCCCTCCCGGCACATGGGCTTTTTGCATTGCAGGCAGCGATTGGCCTCGTTGGTGATGCGAAGTGCCATGATATGACCTCCTTTTGTGAGAAAAGGTACTGGGGTACGCGCTTTCTTTTAGGAAAAAGAAAGCTGCAAAGAAAACCGCGTTCTGTCGCCGCTCCTGTTGCTGGATTTTCCGCCAACAGGTTGTGCGCATCCCGCCGTTCCCGGGCAGTGCGGCTTCGCCGCGCGTGCGGCGCGCATAGCGCACCGCGAAAACCTGGCAGACAGACCAAGAAATGAATATATTCATTTTTCGGCTGGCTCCCAGGTTTTCATTTACCCGGGAACTCTCTTTGCGACATGAAAGTTACAGACAGAGATCGTTTGTTTTTTGTTTGCAAGCCGGTTTGCCCGATGCTTCTTTGCAGCTATGCTCCGCCTTTCTGCGAAAGGCACCCATGGGGTTATGAAACACGGCCTATTTTGCTTTTATTCTTCTTCTGTTATACTGTTTCCGCAGGTTTCAGCATACTACAGAACCCGAGGGAAAGAGTGGCGGGGCAGTATAGCGGCTTCCCCGTGCAGCTATATGGTGTCGGCTGTCCTTTTAGGCATCAATGATTGGCGCATTATCATAGCCCGTAAACTTATCTCTTTCAAATTCGTTTCGATTTTGCTGGACAGCCAGTCCCTGCTGTGCCTGTATTCTGCTTTTGGAGGGACGCCATGTTCAAAATCGTTCGTAAAAACTGTTGTGG
>JAFUGB010000332.1 GCA_017469605.1 Clostridia bacterium | reverse complement strand
GGCTCCAGGATATGCTGCATCTGATGGTAGGGCATGACCGCAAATACGGCGTCCCATTTGACGCTTGGATCAATGCTGTCCACAATGACGGGATGGTCCAGCGTTTTTTTGTGCTGCAAATGATGATGCAGTTCCAAGCCGTGGGTTTCCAGCGTTTGCTTCCATTTTCCCCGTGCCAATAACGCAACGTCATGTCCCGCCCCGCACAGTACATGCGTCAGGTAGCACCCAATGACGCCGGCGCCAAATACCAATACTTTCATGCTTGTCTCCTTCTTCGGTGCACTCTTTGGATCAATGGATCGATTTGCATCATAAATCCATGGCAATTTGGTAATCGATCCAGCTTTCCTGCTTCGCGTCATATACCTGATCGCCGGGCATCAGATGGCCGATCAGCAGGGGCGAAGCCGGATCATGCTCCGCCATATTCCGTTTTACCGTTTCCGCGTCGTCATTGGCATAGCAATACCGGCACAGATGGCCGCAGCTGTTATACGCGCCTATATCGCCGCCCAGATAGCAGGCACATTCCTTGCGCGCTGAAGGGCGGCGCGGAACCTTCAGGCGTTGACGCAGGGCTTGTTCATACATGGATACCGTCATGCAGCCACCGCAATCGGCGCCAAACCGCGCCAGGTCGTTTCCTTCGGCGCAGGGGCGCAGCGTCATGCCATACTGCTTGCAGATATCGGCCATGGCCTTGCCCAGCGTCAGGCGGTTTTGCTCCGATACGGTTTGCGCTTCCGGAAAATTCCGTTTGGTTTTTCCGTACAGGTCAATGAAGCTGATCACGGCGGTCCGGGTATAGCCGGCCAATTCTTTGGCCATATATTCAAAGGCTTTGATGTGGCGTTCCACCGTCCAGGCGTCATTGATAAAAATGGGATCATAGCGCCAACCCATGCTGTCCGCGCCCACCGTATCGGACAAGCGCCTGAAGCTGTCCAGCACCCGCAGCTTTCCCGGCACGCGGGGCTCAATGTCCCTTCCGTAAGGCGTAACGGTTACATACCAGTATTGGCCATAGGGCTTGAGCAGATCCATATGGGGCAGCATGGGCGTGGGATTTTTGGTACAAAAGCCAATCAGGTCCACCACCTCGGGATTCAGCCGGTAGCGGGTGACCCGCTGTGGCTGATAGGGATTGCGCACAAGCACAAAACCGGCTTTCAACCGGTTTACAAACCATTCCGAATAAAAAGCCGGAATATCCGTGCGCTGGCCGGTATTGATGATCATTGACTGCCTCCGGATTCGCCGCGGATCGATGCAGATCACGGGCGGCCCTTGCCCCATTTTATATTTGGCGCAGAATATCGCCAACGTCGCTGTTGACGCAGATGGATTTTTCCCTGATCTCCTCCGGCGCGTAGGCTTCCCCGTAATTCAGGCATACATAGACGGCATCCGGCCAGTCGTTGGCCATCTGCCAGAAGGGGTACTTGATGATGCCCGGGGTGTTCCAGCCTGTGCCCACCTCCAGGAATACCGTTTTTTTGTCCCGGTGATTGCGCAGGAAGGCGGCGTACCGGCCTGCGGCGGCGTGCCAGCCCTCATCCTCCACAAATGTATCGTCACAGCGCAAATTTGTGGTCATGGGCATGCCGCATTTGGGGCAAAGCGGAACAAGGTCGCCGGGAATGGACATTTCCAGCCGCTTCCCTTCGGGAATGATCAGATCGCCGTCTTCCGCGATTTCAAAGCCCTGCGCTAATATCATTTCGCGCACACGGTCTTTATTATCATAGGTTTTCGGGTGGCAAGGCTTGCTGCACTGAAACAGGCCGTAATCGCCCTGGGTATAGAACAGGCGCTGCCTGTCAAAGCCTGCCTTTTGAAAGCAATGATCTACGTTGGTGGTCAGGATAAAATAGTCCTTGTCCTTTAGCAGCCGGAACAGCTGTTTATAAACGGGCCTGGGCGGATCCGTGTAGCGGTTTACCCAAATGTTGCGGCTGAAATAGGCCCAGAACGCTTCTTTGGTTTTGTAGGGATAAAACCCGCCGGAATACATATCGCTGAAACGATACGCGGCGGCAAAATCGCTGAAATACTTTTCAAAGCGTTCTCCCGAATAGATAAAACCGGCGGAGGTAGAGAGACCTGCGCCGGCGCCGACGATCACGGCGTCCGCTTCCTTCAAAGCTTTCCGGAATTTTTCAATTCCGTCCGGCGTTTCGGTTGTTGGCATTTTCCTGCTATACATGAAGCATACTTCCTTTCCGCGCCCGCGACTGATTGGGCAAAGCACCAGGGGCATTGCCGCTTTCTGCGGCCAATACAGGATAGCATAAAAGCGCGCGCCGCGGAAGTGGGCACTTTTTTGTAACTGTCATGGAGGATGGCTGCGGCGCTGCCGTATGTTCACGCTGCGCCGGGATTCAGCAGGCGATCATAAATCGCCCGGTCAATTTCCTTGAAAACATTGAATACCGTAAGGATTTCGCTGCCAGTATCCAGATAATATTTTCGCACTGTCTCCACCGCGATCTCCGCCGCCCGTTGGTTGGGAAACATGAACACGCCGGTGGAAATGCAGCAGAAGGCGATGCTTTGCAGCTGGTTCTGGTCGGCCAGCTCCAGGCAGCTGCGATAGCAGGAGACCAAAAGGCGCTCGTGCTCCGCGGTCAGTTTTCCTTCCACGATGGGCCCCACGGTGTGGATGATATATTTACAGGGAAGATTGTAGCCCGGCGTGATCTTGGCCCGGCCGGCGGGCTCCTCATGTCCCTGGGCGCACATAATATCATTGCAGCGAAGGCGCAGGCGG
Organism: Clostridia bacterium; assembly: GCA_017469605.1. Classification (GTDB taxonomy): domain Bacteria; phylum Bacillota; class Clostridia; order Christensenellales; family Aristaeellaceae; genus SFMI01. The sequence continues at coordinate 2,339 of JAFUGB010000332.1, read as the reverse complement.
ATGCCTGCTTTGGAGCCGATGATGTTGTCCGCGCAGGAGTGCAGGGGCAAAAAACAGCCCAGCATCCCGCTGTTGGCCGGGTTTGTGATGGCATCCACCTTCAGCGTGGTCATATCTCCCTGCCAAAGATAGATGCGGTGATCGGAGGGAATGGGGTTCAAGTCGGCAATATCCGTGATGCCTGCCCGCCGGTTTTCCTCAGAGAGGTAGCCGTCCTGTATTTTAAGGAATTCTTCGCTGATCGGGTCCGGCATCCGCACGTTCATCAGCGCGCGGAGCAGGTTTTTTTGCGCCTGCTGCTCGGCGGGGATCTGATAATCCCTGTATTCCGGCTTCTCATCCAATAACTGCTGGATCAGCCAAACCCTTTGTTCGTCATGCGTCATTGATCACAACTCCCTTTTCTTTCCGCTGCGGAAAGCAAACGCCGGTACGCTTTTTGCCTGAATGATATAGCGTGCGTCCTGTATGCTGTGTTCATTTTAGCATATGCGCTTTCCTCGGTCAATCGCCGGTTTCATGAAACACGCGTTTGGATCATACCCTGAACGGGGGTGTTTGCCATGCTGCAATTCTTGTTTTTCCTGATTCGCGACATATTGCTGCTGCTTGGGTTCGTATCGGGCGGCGGAAGTTTTCCAAAGCCGTTGAGCAAGGCGGAGGAGGCTGAGGCGCTGAACGCCATGCACCAGGGGGATGAAAGCGCGCGGGCAAGACTGATTGAACATAACCTGCGGCTGGTGGCCCATGTGGTGCGAAAGTATACCGTGCCGGGCTATACCATGGATGATCTTGTTTCGGTGGGCACGCTGGGGCTGATTAAAGCCGTCAATACCTATAAGCCGGACGCGCCCACGCCCTTGTCCACCTACGCCGCGCGCTGCATCGAAAATGAAGTGCTGATGCTGCTGCGGTCTTCCAAAAAGCGCAAAAATGAGGTATCATTAAACGAGCCCATTGGCATGGACGGGGAAGGAAATGATATTTGCTTCCAGGATATCCTGGGCACACCGCCTGAACAGGTGGAGGAGGACGCCATCCGGCGCGTCAGCATGCAGCAGGTGCGCGCGCTCCTGCAAACGCTGCCCGCCCGGGAACGCATGGTGCTGGAAATGCGCTACGGGCTGCTGGGGCAAAAACCCATGATGCAGCATGAAGCCGCGGAAAAACTGGGCCTTTCCCGCAGCTATATTTCCAGGATCGAATCCCGGGCCATCAGCAGGATCCGGGATGAACTGATGAAGAAAACATAAGGGGAGATGCGGTTATGCTTTTTGGTCCGGCGGGAAATTCGGACAGGTTTTACGCTGAAGGCTATAAATCCACGCTGCAGGCGCCGGGATGGCTGGAGGCCATGGGGCTCACGGCTTATGAGTATTCCTTCGGCCGGGGCGTGTCGGTTTCGGAGGAGACCGCCCGGAAGGTGGCGGAGCAGGCGAGGGAGCACCGCGTTTCGGTCAGCGTCCACGCCCCGTACTTCATCAACCTGGCCAACCCGGATCCCGAAAAGCGGGAAAACAGCTTTCGGTATATTTTGGACGCGGCCCGGGCTGTCGCCTGGCTGGGAGGCCAGCGGGTGGTGCTGCATGTGGGCGCCGTTATGAAGCTGGAGCGCTCCCAAGCACTGCAAAACTGCGCCGCGGGCCTGAAGGAAGCCTATAGGCGGCTGGACGATGCCGGCCTTTCCCTGTTGCGGCTGTGCCCCGAAACGATGGGCAAGTACAGCCAGATCGGTGATCTGCGGGAAACGTTGGATTTCTGCCTGCTGGATGACCGCATGCTGCCCTGTGTGGATTTCGCCCATCTTCACGCGCTCACCGGCGGCGGGCTCAGGGAGGAGGGCGATTTTGCCCGGGTGTTGGATACTGTTGAGGAGGTCCTTGGCAGGGAGCGCGCCCGCCGGATGCACATGCACTTTTCCACCATTGAATTTACCGCGGCGGGGGAAAAGCGCCACCGTACCTTCGCGGAGAAAAAATACGGCCCGCGCTTCGAGCATCTTGCGCCGCAGCTGGCCGCCCGGGGCTATTGCGGCACGGTGATCTGCGAATGCAAGGGCACCCAGGCCGACGATGCCGCTTATATGCAGCGGCTGTGGAAAAAATTGGAGCTGGGCGCCGGCCCGGCCAGATAAACAAAAAAAACGATAGGGATCGCGGAGGTCCCTATCGTTCAGATCATCAACAAACCCAGCGTCGTGAACCTGGGATGCATGAAGGGGCCGCGGCCCCTTCATTTTTCATCCGCAGGCGACGGCGTGTACGCCGCCGAGGAGAAAATTTGTGTAGCGGAGCTTGCCCCCGCGAAACAAATTTTCTTTCCGATCAAATTTTACGGGC
>JAFUGB010000331.1 GCA_017469605.1 Clostridia bacterium | reverse complement strand
GTACGAAATGAAGCCCCGGCGCATGAGCCCTGCCCACAAAAGCCCGCTTTTTGCCGAATTGGTGTGCAGCAATTCATTGCGTTCCGACCGGCTTCAAAATGCGGTGGGCCTGCTCAAGGAGGAAATGCGCCTGCTGGATTCGCTGGTGATGCGCGCGGCGGACAAGGCGCGGGTGCCCGCGGGCGGCGCGCTGGCGGTGGACCGGGACAGCTTTTCGGGCTTTGTCACCGATGCGCTGCGCAGCCATCCCCGGGTTACCGTTGTGGAGGAGGAGATCACCGAAATCCCCGACGGCCCCGTGATCATTGCCACCGGCCCTTTGACCAGCGATGCCCTGGCGGAAAGGATCGCCGCGCTGCCCGGGATGAGCACGCTGCATTTCTTTGACGCCGCGGCGCCCATCGTCATGGCGGATTCGCTGGATATGGGCAAGGTATTTAGGGCTTCCCGCTACGGACGGGGGGACGATTATCTGAACTGTCCCATGGATCGGGAACGGTATGACGCCTTCGTGGCGGCGCTGCTGAACGCCGAAACGGCCCCGGTGCACGGCTTTGAGGAAAATATGGTGTTTGAGGGCTGCATGCCGGTGGAATCCATGGCCCGGCGCGGACACATAGTGCTGGCCTTTGGTCCCATGAAGCCGGTGGGCCTGCCCGATCCCAGAACCGGGAAAGAAGCCTATGCCGTCGTTCAGCTGCGCCAGGATGACGCGGCGGGCAGCATGTATAACCTGGTGGGATTTCAGACCCGGCTCAAGTTTGGCGAACAGAAGCGCGTGTTCGGCATGATCCCCGGCCTGGAAAACGCGGAGTTTGCCCGCTATGGCGTCATGCACCGCAATACCTTCCTGCACAGCCCCGGGCTGCTGGACAATACCTATCAGATGATTTCCCGCCCGGGCACGTACTTTGCCGGGCAGATGACCGGCGTGGAAGGATACGTGGAAAGCGCGGCCAGCGGGCTCATGGCGGGACTGGCCCTGGCGGCGCGGATGCGCGGCCGGGAGGCCGTGGACTTTGGCACGGCCACCGCCATGGGGGCGCTGGCACATTATATTTCCACGCCCAATACCGATTTCCAGCCCATGAATATCACCTTTGGCCTCATCGATCCGCTGGACAGGCGTGTGCGCAATAAGGCCCAGCGGTATGAGCTGATCAGTGAGCGCGCGATCAGCATTGTGCGGGATTTGAGCGCCCAATTGGACAGTTGACACAAAACATATTGTTTTCCCGTATGACTTGCGTTACAGTTTAGCTGTCCCCGAATAAAACAAAGGAGCAAAATACGATGGCAATGATGGGTACCACGATCTGCGCGGTCAAGCGCCATGGCAAAATCGCCATTGCGGGTGACGGACAGGTTACCATGGGTGAAAACACCATTTTTAAAAACAGCGCCAAAAAGGTCCGCCGCATCTATAACGATAAGGTCGTCACGGGCTTTGCGGGCTCGGTGGCCGATGCCTTTTCCCTGTGCGAGCGCTTTGAGGAGCGGCTCAACCAGTGCAACGGCAGCCTGGAGCGCGCGGCGGTATCGCTGGCCCAGGACTGGCGGGCCGATAAGGCCATGCGCCAGCTGCAGGCCATGATGATCGTGGCCGATCAGGAGAATATGCTGATCGTTTCGGGCACCGGCGAGGTCATTGATCCCGACGACGGCATCTGCGCCATTGGCTCAGGCGGCAATTACGCTTTGGCGGCGGCCCGGGCACTGATGGAAAATACCGAGCTGTCCGCTGTCGAAATTGCCGAAAAGGCACTGCGCGTGGCGGCCTCCATCTGCGTGTTTACCAATGACCATATCATCGTGGAGGAAGTCTGATGGTGAAGGAATTAACGCCCCGCGAAATTGTGCGGGAATTGGATCGCTATATCATTGGCCAGGATGAGGCCAAACGCGCGGTGGCCATCGCCCTGCGCAACCGCTATCGCCGCGCCCGGGTGGACGAGACCATGCGGGAGGAAATCTTCCCCAAAAATATTTTGATGGTGGGCCCCACCGGCGTGGGTAAGACCGAAATTGCCCGCCGTCTGGCCAAGCTGGTCCAGGCGCCCTTTGTCAAGGTGGAAGCCACCAAATTTACCGAAGTGGGCTATGTGGGCCGCGATGTGGAAAGCATCATCCGGGACCTGGTGGAAAACGCCGTGCGCATGGTGCGGGACGAGCATGAAGCCAGGGTGCGCACCCGGGCCGAGGTGCTGGCCGAGGACCGGCTGGTGAATGTGATCGTTCATCCGCCCAAAAAACCCAGCAGCAATCCCTTCCAGATGCTGTTGGCGCCCCAGAATAATAACAGCGAGCCCGTGGTTTCCGATGAGGAAAAGGAGCGCCTGCGCAGCCGCCGGGACGAGGTGCGCGAGCAGCTGCGCCGGGGCGAATGGGAAGAAAAAGAGATCGAAATCGAAGTCAGCGAAAAGGCGCCCGAGCTGGAAGTGGGCGGAAACGCCATCAGCCTGGGGGACATGATGGGCGGCCTGATGCCCAAGCGCACCAAGCAGCGCCGGATGAAGATCAGGGATGCCCGCAAGATTTTAATTGAGGAAGAGGCTGAAAAGCTGATCGACCAGGATGAGGTGCAGGAGGAAGCCGTCCGCCGGGCGGAGCAGAACGGCATCATTTTCCTGGATGAGATCGATAAAGTGGCGGGGCATGGCGGCGGCCACGGGCCGGATGTATCCCGGGAGGGTGTGCAGCGCGATATCCTGCCCATTGTGGAGGGCAGTACGGTGAACACCAAGTACGGGCCGGTTAAAACCGATTTTATGCTGTTCATCGCTGCCGGAGCGTTCCATGTGGCTAAGATCAGCGACTTGATTCCCGAATTACAGGGCCGTTTCCCTGTGCGGGTGAACCTGAAAAGCCTGACCCGGGAGGATTTTGTCAACATTCTGGTGAAGCCCGATAACGCCCTGACCCGCCAATATACGGCGCTGCTGGAGACCGATAAGGTCCACCTGACCTTTGACGAAGAGGCGCTCAGGGATATCGCTGAGGCCGCCTTCATGGCCAACGAGACTGGTGAGGATATCGGCGCACGCCGCCTGCATGCCGTGTTTGAAGAGCTGCTGGAGGATATCTCCTTCAACGCCGGCGGTGAGGAAATGCCCGATGTGTATTTGAACATCACCCCGGATTATGTCCGCGAGCACCTGAGCACTTTCCACCAGCCCATGGATACGCGTAAGTATATTTTGTAACGGAAATCGTGCGGGAAAATCCGCGCGACTGAAGCGATTTCAGGCTGGCTAACGCGCTTTTTATCAATCCGCATGCCGGGCGGGCCCGGCATGCGGATTCGTATAAAGCAGGATGACCCATTCCTTGGCGCGTTTTTTACAGGCGCTTGCAGCAAAGCGACAAAGCAAAGGAGGCTAAGCGCGTGACGTATCGGATTGAGCATGATTCCATGGGCGAGGTGCGCGTGCCCGGCGATAAATATTGGGGCGCGCAGACCCAGCGCAGCCATGAAAACTTTCCCATTGGCGCGGGCGTTGAAACCATGCCCGCCGAGATCATCCATGCCTTCGGTATCCTGAAAAAAGCCGCGGCCCTGGCCAACCGCGCTGTACAGCCGGGAAAGATGACCGGGGAAAAATGCGCAGCGCTATGCGCCGCCGCGGATGAAGTGATCGCCGGAAAGCTTTCGGCGCATTTCCCTTTGGTGGTCTGGCAAACCGGGAGCGGCACCCAAAGCAATATGAACGCCAATGAGGTCATCGCCGCCCGGGGCAATGAGATCGCGGGGGAAAAGCTGCTGCATCCCAATGACGATGTGAACATGAGCCAGTCTTCCAACGACACCTTTCCCACGGCGCTGCATATCGCCGCGGTTTGCGCGCTCAGCGACCGATTGATCCCCGCCTCTGAGGGACTGATTGGGGTTTTTAAACGGCTGGAGACCGAAAACGACGATGCCGTCAAGAGCGGACGTACGCACCTGATGGATGCCGTGCCCATCACCTTCGGCCAGGAAATCAGCGGCTGGCGGGCGTCGCTGGAACGCGACGCGCAGATGATTCGTCTGGCGCTGGAACCGCTCTGCGGCCTGGCGCTGGGCGGCACCGCCGTGGGCACCGGGCTCAATGCGCCCCAGGGGTTTGCGGAGCGCGCCGCCGCTGAAATCGCGGCCATCACCGGCAAGCCCTTTGTAACGGCCGGAAATAAATTCCACGCGCTGACCTCCCGGGATGAAATCGTGTTTGCCCATGGCGCGGTGAAGGCGCTGGCCTGCGATATGATGAAGATCGCCAACGATGTGCGCTGGCTGGCCTCCGGCCCGCGGTGCGGGCTGGGGGAGATCACGATCCCCGAGAACGAGCCCGGCAGCTCCATTATGCCCGGCAAGGTCAATCCAACCCAGTGCGAGCAGGCGACCATGGTGGCGGTACAGGTGATGGGCAACGACGCGGCCATTTCCTTTGCGGCGTCTCAGGGCAATTTTGAATTGAATGTGTTTTTGCCGGTGATCGCCTATAATTTCCTGCAATCGACCCGTCTTCTGTCCGAATCGATCCTGGCGTTCACCCAACGCTGCGCCGCGGGCATTCGCGCCAACCGTGATAAAATGCGGGAGAACCTGGCGCGCTCGCTGATGCTGGTCACGGCGCTCAACCCGCATATCGGCTACGAAAACGCCGCAAAAACAGCCAAGCTGGCCTATCGGGAGGATATTTCCCTGAAGGAAGCCTGCGTGCGGCTGGGATATATGACGCCGGAGCGGTTTGATGAAATTTTTCATCCGGAGCAAATGGCGTACGGCGGATGAATTCGCGGGGCTGTTTGCTGTCTTCTTTTCTGATTTCCTGTTTTCCGGGTCCATACCGCGGCGCTTTCTTTCATCACAAGCGCCGCATTATTTATTCCCTGCCTTTTACCATGGTCAGGGCAATGCGCTTTTTCTTTTCATCCACGCTGACCACCCACACCTTGACGATGTCGCCCACCTTGACCACTTCAGACGGGCTTTTGATGAAGCGGTCAGCCATGCGGGAAATATGCACCAGGCCGTCCTGGTGCACGCCGATATCCACAAACACGCCGAAGTCTATTACATTTCGCACGGTGCCGG
>JAFUGB010000330.1 GCA_017469605.1 Clostridia bacterium | reverse complement strand
GTCATGATCGAACTCGCAATTGGTATCATCCTCGCCGGCTGCGCCATCTGCGCCGGTCTCGCCCTGATTGCCGGTATCGGCCCTGGTATCGGTGAAGGCAACGCCGTTGCCAAAGCCTGCGAAGCCATCGGCCGCCAGCCCGAATCCAAGGGCGCTGTCACCAGCACCATGATCATGGGCTGCGCCATTGCTGAAACCACCGGTCTGTACGGCCTGGTCATCGGTATCCTGCTGATCTTCGTGGCGCCCAACCTGTTCATCAACGCCTTCCGGACCGCGCTGCAGTCCATGGGCAAGCTGTAAGCCTTCCCCATCCTTCCTGTAGAAAGGCAACGTCAATGCAGTTTTTGGATATCATTTCTGTCAATATCTGGGATATCCTCATCTCCTTTGCCAATCTGCTGATTATGTTTCTGATCCTCAAGCGGGTGCTGTTCAAGCCCGTGCAGCGGATGTTTGAAACCCGCAAGAAGCAGGTAGAAGGCATCTATGCCGAGGCCGATGAAAGCCGCAGCGCGGCGGTCAGCATGAAGCAGGAGTATGAGTCCAAAATGGCGTCCGCCCGCGCCGAGGCGGACGGCTTGGTTCGCTCTGCGGTGCAGACCGCCCAGAAGCGCAGCGACGCCATCGTGGCCGAAGCCGCCAGCCAGGCCAGCCATCTCAAGCAGAAAGCCGAAGAGGAGATCGCCAAGGAAAAGCGGCAGATGCTGCAGGATGTGCGCGGCGAAATCTCCGATATCGCGGTGAGCATTGCCAGCAAGGTGGTGGAGCGCGAGATCAACGCGAAAGACCACCAGGGCTTTGTGGACGAATTCATCCGGAACGTGGGTGATAAGCAGTGACAGAGCTTGCCAGAGAATACGGCGAGGGCCTGTACGCCCTGTGCGCTGAGGAAAACCTGACGGCGGATATGCTCTCTGAGCTGCAGGCGCTCAAACGCCTGTTCCGCGAGCAGCCTGACTTTATCCGCCTGCTGTCCAACATGTCCCTGAGCAAGCAGGAGCGTGTGGATATTCTGGATCGCGCGCTGCGCGGCCAGGTGCATCCCTATCTGCTTAACTTCCTCAAAATTTTGTGCGAGCGCAACGCGCTGTACGAGTTTGAGGGCTGCGAGGGCGCGTTCAGGGAAAGCTTCAACCGGGATCATGCCGTGGTGGAAGCCGCCGTGACCACTCCGGAGAAGCTCAGCGAGCAGCAGCGGGAGAAGCTGCTCCAAAAGCTCCGCGAAATGACGGGTAAAACCGTCCATCTCAGCGAAAAAACCGATCCCGCCGTCATCGGCGGCGTGCTGCTGGAAATGAACGGCCAGCGCTATGACAATACCGTGCGCCATCGCCTGGAGGAAATCCACAGGGCCATGGCGGGCGAACCCTGAAAGCGGTGATACTATGCAGTTAAAACCTGAGGAAATCAGCAAGCTCATCAAAGAGCAAATCAAGCATTACGAAAACAGAATTTCCGAGAGCGATACCGGCACCATCATCATGATCGGTGACGGCATCGCCCGCGTAAGCGGCCTGGATAAGTGCATGGCAAACGAATTGGTGCGCTTTCCCAACGGCGCGTACGGCATGGCGCTGAACCTGGAGGAAAACTCCGTGGCCATCGTTATGCTGGGCTCCGATGAGGGCATCAAGGAGGGCGATACCGTTTCCCGCACCGGCCAGGTGGTATCCGTGCCCGTGGGCGACGCGCTCATCGGCCGCGTGGTCAACGCCCTGGGCCAGCCCGTGGATGGCCGCGGCGCCATCGAGGGCAAGGAGATGCGCCCCATTGAGCGCCCCGCCCCCGGCATCATCCAGCGCAAGAGCGTGTCCGTGCCCCTGCAAACCGGCATCAAGGCCATTGACAGCATGATCCCCATCGGCCGCGGTCAGCGCGAACTCATCATTGGCGACCGCCAGACCGGTAAAACGGTGATTGCCCTGGATACCATCATCAACCAGAAGGGCAAGGACGTGATCTGTATATACGTCGCCATCGGCCAAAAGCGCTCCACCGTGGCGCAGCTGGTGGATACCCTGTCGGCCGCGGGCGCCATGGATTATACCATCGTGGTCAGCGCCACGGCCTCCGAGCTGGCACCCTTGCAGTATATCGCTCCCTACAGCGGCTGCGCCATGGGCGAATACTTCATGGATCAGGGCAAGGACGTGCTGATCATCTACGATGACCTGAGCAAGCACGCCGTGGCCTACCGCGCCCTGTCGCTGCTGATCCGCCGTCCCCCGGGCCGTGAAGCCTATCCCGGCGATGTATTCTATCTGCATTCCCGCTTGCTGGAGCGCTCGGCCCGTGTGGACCCGGCCTATGGCGGCGGCTCCATCACCGCTTTGCCCATCATTGAAACCCAGGCGGGCGATGTATCAGCCTATATCCCCACCAACGTGATTTCCATCACCGACGGCCAGATCTTCCTGGAAACCGAACTGTTCCACAGCGGCATCATGCCCGCCGTAAACCCGGGCATCTCGGTATCCCGCGTGGGCGGCAACGCCCAGATCAAAGCCATGAAAAAGGTGGCCGGATCGCTTAAGCTGCTGTACTCCCAGTACCGCGAGCTCCAGTCCTTCGCGCAGTTTGGCTCCGATCTGGACGCCGATACCAAGGCCCGTCTGGCCCAGGGCGAGCGCATCGTGGAGGTGCTCAAGCAGAACCGCAATCATCCCATCGCCGTGGAAGATCAGGTGTGCATTTTCTATGCCGTCACCCATGATTTCCTCAAGCAGGTGGAGGTGCGCCACGTGGCCGAATATGAGGAAGGGCTTTATGAGCGCATGGCGGCCCAGCACGGCGATGTGCTGGAGGAGATCCGCACCACCGGCCAGCTGTCCAGCGAGACCGAAGCCAAGCTTAAGCTGGCGCTGGAAGCCTATACCACGGATTTTTTGAAAAATAAGTAAGTAAGGAGGCGGCACCATGGCAGGAGCGTCCATGAAGGACATCAAGCTGCGCATCCGGAGCGTGGAAAGCACCATGCAGATCACCAAAGCCATGCAGCTGGTGGCCACCTCCAAGCTTCGCCGCGCCAAGGAACGCATGGAGAACAGCAAGCCCTATGCCACCGTCAGCCGTGAAGCGCTGATGGCCGCTGTGGCCCGCTGCAAGGATCAAAACGTGCCCTTTGTCACCCCCCGGCCGGTTAAAAAAAGGCTGTATGTTGTCATTGCCGGCGAGCGCGGCCTGGCCGGAGGCTATAACAGCAATGTGTTTAAGGCCGTGGCCGCCCACTGCGGCGATACGCCTTTCTGTGTCCTGCCCCTGGGCCGCAAGGCCATAGAAAAGTATCACCGCATGGGAGTAGAGCTGCTGAGCGAGGACTACAGCCGGGTGGAAAACCTGTCAGTGAGCCGGTGTTACCGCCTGGCGCATCTGGTGACTGACGGCTACCTGGCTGGAAAGTTTGATGAAGTGTGGCTGGTTTCTACCAATTTCCGCTCCATGATGAGCCAGGAGATAAAGACCGAGCAGCTTTTGCCCGTGCCCTCCGCGGAGGAGGAAGCTCCTCGCAATGTAGATACCGTATATGAAATGGAAGCCGCTGAGGCGCTGGAAAAGGTAATGCCCGATTTTCTGGCAGGCCGCCTGTACAGCGCGCTGTGCGATTCCTTTGTAAGTGAAGTGGCTGCCCGCCGCATGGCCATGGACAGCGCCACCAAGAACGCGGGCGCCATGATCAGTGATTTGACGCTGCGCTATAACCGCGCGCGCCAGGGCGCTATTACCCAGGAAATCACCGAGATCGTGGCCGGCGCCGAAGAGTAACCCATCGGAAGGAGACGAAAAACGTGTCAGAGCATAACGTAGGCAAGGTGGTACAGGTTATCGGTCCTGTGCTGGATATCCGCTTTGAGGACGGACACCTGCCAGAGCTGCTTAACGCCATCGAAATTCAGAATGGCGATAAGAAGATCGTGGCCGAGGTGGCGCAGCACGTGGGCGATAACGTGGCCCGCTGCATCAGCATGAACGCCACCGACGGCATGGTGCGCGGCCTGGACGCCACCGATACCGGCGGCCCCATCACCGTGCCCGTGGGCGAAAAGTGCCTGGGCCGCATCTTTAATCTGCTGGGCCAGGCCGTGGACGAACAGCCCGATCCCACCGATGTGGAACGCTGGCCCATTCATCGCGCCGCTCCCTCCTTTGAGGAGCAGGAAACCGGCACCGAGATCCTGGAAACCGGCATCAAGGTGGTGGATTTGATCGCCCCCTATGCCAAGGGCGGTAAGATTGGCCTGTTCGGCGGCGCCGGCGTAGGCAAAACGGTGCTGATCATGGAGCTGATCAACAACGTGGCCAAGCAGCACGGCGGCCTGTCGGTGTTTGCCGGCGTGGGCGAGCGCACCCGCGAAGGCAACGACCTGTATAACGAAATGAAGGAGAGCGGCGTTATCAATAAGACCGCCCTGGTATACGGCCAAATGAACGAGCCCCCGGGAGCGCGTATGCGCGTGGGCCTGAGCGGCTTGACCATGGCGGAATATTTCCGTGATCGTGAGAACCAGGACGTGCTGCTCTTCATCGATAATATCTTCCGCTTTACCCAGGCGGGCTCCGAGGTATCGGCGCTTATGGGCCGCATGCCCAGCGCCGTGGGCTATCAGCCCACCCTGGCCACCGAGATGGGCGCCCTGCAGGAGCGCATCACCTCCACCAAAAAGGGATCCATCACCTCGGTACAGGCCGTTTACGTGCCCGCGGATGACCTGACCGACCCGGCCCCGGCCACCACCTTCGCCCATCTGGACGCTACCACCGTGCTGAGCCGCAGCATCGCTTCGCTGGGCATTTATCCGGCAGTTGATCCCCTGGATTCCACCAGCCGCATCCTGTCCCCCGAAGTGGTAGGCCATGAGCATTATGAGGTAGCCCGCGCCGTGCAGGGTATTCTGCAGCGCTATAAGGAATTGCAGGATATCATCGCCATCATGGGTATGGATGAGCTCAGCGATGAGGATAAGCTCATCGTGGGCCGCGCACGCAAGGTGCAGCGCTTCCTGAGCCAGCCCTTCAGCGTGGCCGAGCAGTTCACCGGCATGCAGGGCAAGTATGTACCCCTGAAGGAGACCATCCGCGGCTTCCGGGAGATCATTGAAGGCAAGCATGACGACCTGCCCGAATCCGCCTTCCTGTTTGTGGGCACCATCGACGAAGCCATCGAAAAGGCCAAAAAGGGTGAATAACCATGGCAGCATATCATTTGCAGATCGTAACGCCGGACCGCATGGTGTTTGACGGCCAGGCCGAGCGCCTGATCGTGCGCACGGTGAACGGCGATGTATGCATCCTGGCCCGGCATATCGATTATGCCGCTCCGCTGGGCATCGGCGTGGCCCGTGTGACCGATGAAAAGGGCGATACCCGGGTGGCGGCATGCAGCGGCGGTATGCTCAGCGTGTCCAAGGGCGAAGCCCGGCTCATTGCTACCACCTTTGAATGGGCCGATGAAATTGATGCCGAGCGTGCCGCCCACGCCCAGCAGGCAGCCGAGGAAAAGCTCCGGGCCATGCAGAAGGACGATGTGGATTACGCCCTGGCAGAAGCCAAGCTCAAGCGCGCCCTGATCCGCCAGCTGGCCAAAGGATAAACAGAAAATCAAAGCGGGATCGCTGCACGTTGGATTGGCGTGCAGCGGCCCGCTTTTCATATTGAAAAAATGCTGACACTCTATTTGTAAAGGATGAATGCTGGTTTTCTCTGTTATCAACCATTCCGGCGCACGAATCTCCATCCGCCGAGCGGTGAGTAAGCGCGCCCTTCTTATAAACAAACTGGGATTTGCCGCTAAGTAATATGTATCTTATTTCATCCTTTTCTGAAATGAAGAAAAGAAAGTATTCCGACGGGCAGAAAATATACACACCACGCAACAAGAGCGAGCCTTCCGCCGATACTGTCACCGTCAGATGACATCTTTGAAAACATTCCCGTCATCGGCATAAAAGTGCAGCTGAGGAAGAACACACCATGTATCATCATCAGCGTTCTGAGCCACTTGTCCGTCTTGCTCTTTGCTTTCATCGAAAGTCCGGTAAAGAAAGTCGCAAGAGCCATTATGCCATAACCCAGCAGGTCATAGTTGAAGATCAGTCCAAATTTGCTGAAGTCGATCAGTTTTGCCGCCTGTTCGGTCAGTTGTTCGTTGTTTACTGTGGTCAGTTGTGCAAAGTAGACGAGCAATATAAGCATGCAGTACACCGTCGCAAAAATCATACCAATATTCGCAGTGACCTTGCGGTCGCTTTCGCATTCGTTGTGCAGGCCTGCCGTCATCATGATAAACCCTATCGGCAGAATAAGGCAGACAAAGAAACTGCCCATAGAGAAATTGATGATCTGAAATATCGCAAACAGGAATACTGTCACCGTTACGATCGCTGAGCCTGCTTTGGGTATCATCTTGTTCAAATCCATTTACTCTTTCTCCTACGAATCCCCATTTGCCGCTATTATCATATCATAGGAAAGAATGGAAAACAAGGGCGCAATTATATACCGTACCGGTGATATTGCGTCCCGGCGTTTTATCGCCAACTGAATGCAGCTTTCTTATCGCCAAGCCAGCTCCCGGACATCAGGAAAGCAGGCGGACAGCCGGGAAAATGAACTTGTTCATTTTTCGGACTGGTCGCGCTGCCCGGGAGCAGGTCTTTGCGTTACCGTTTCTCTTTGCAATTGCCGCTTTTACGCCGATAAACGCAGCCTTCTTTGGTATCTGTTATGTAGTGTCCATTTGTCAAGAGGAAAATGAGCGCACTATGAAAGAACCATAGAAGCGAATTCTCGGCATTGACAAAATTGACAAAATGGGGCATTATTTTGATTTTCCCTTCTTGACAAAACACATCGATAACGCTATAATCGATTATGCAGTTATCAGTTTATGCTGAACTGCATCATTTTCGGATGATAGTTAGTACGAACTAACTTTATTCCGAGCAAGGAGGGTTTTTATGAATAAGCTTCTATCCATCTTCCTCACACTGGCGTTGACCGTTTGCCTTTGCGGCACCGCCTTGGCAGAAGCGGCTGTTCAGCCGGCGGTAATTGAGATTGGCACCGCCGAAGAGCTGGCCGCCATCGCTGACGACCTTTCCGGCAGTTATGTATTGACCGCTGACATCGACCTGAATGGCGCTGAATGGACCCCGCTGGGCACCTTTGTACCGCTGGGCACGGAGGGCGACGAAGTGGAAATGCCCAATCCCGAATATGCCTTTTCTGGCTCCTTCGACGGGCAGGGACACACCATCTCCAACTACACCATTCATCAGCCGCAAGGCTGGTGCATCGGTTTGTTTGGTTGCATTGCCAATGCCGATGTGGGCAACTTTACAGTGGTCAACGCGGAAACGGACGGCACCGTGATGGTTTCCGCCGTGGTTGGCTATGCATTCTGCTCTACAGTGCACGATGTAACGCTGAACGGCGCAACGGTGACTGCCTATGCTTCTGAGATGAGCGCTGAAGGTATGTACGGCGGCATTGTTGGCGCCGGCATGGGCAGCCTGATTACGGACTGTACAGCCAAGGCGGATATTGTCATTCCAAATAACACTGCCAACACGGGCATTGTGGGCGGCGGCCTGGAGCAGACCTCCGTGGTCAACTGCACGGCCAGCGGTACTGTAACTGCCGGTGACTACTGCTATGGCCTGGGCGGCGTATCCGGGTGCGGCTTTGGCGCGGAACAGTTCACCAACTGTGTCGCCAAGGATGTTGTTATCACCGCTGGAGAAGGCTGTTTCTGGATCGGGGGCGTAACCGGCTATGCAGGCGGATATGAGGATGAGACCTTTGGCGTGCCAGTGACAGTCTTTACCGGCTGCTCCGTCGATCATGTTACCTTCAATGTAGCTGACGGCACGGAAACCGGCGATATCGTGTGCGCAGGATTCTACAATGAAGCGGTTGCAGAGGCATACGGTGCTCCTTTCGACGCTCCTTCCATATATGTGATTGTGGAATAACAGAAACCTTGGCAAGCTCGCCCGCATCAAAAACGGTGCGGGCTTTTTTCATGCGCTTGACATCACACTCAAAAGAATTATAATCAATAATAGCATATCAATGCAGGAGGAATAAGATTTCATGGCGAACAAGGATCACTCGCTGGATAAGAAAATCGTGGATGCCGCGCTGGCAGAATTTATGGCCCACGGATATCGCGGCGCGTCCATCCATCGCATTGCCATCAATGCCGGCGTTACGACAGGAGCCATCTATACCCGTTATGAAAGCAAAGACGCGCTGTTCAGCAGCCTGGTTGACGATCTGTTCCAGGATGTGAAAAAGAATGTCCTCCCACTTTCACAGGTTTATGCCGATCTGTCAGCGAAAAGCGGAGCAGACGCCTTTTGCTCCGCATACAGCAAAGAAATGGATGCGACCTTCGCCGCCCTGTTTCGGCATTATGATCAGTGCCGTCTTCTCCTGTGCAAAAGCGAAGGCTCTTCTGCGGCGGAGCGGCTCCAAAAAGCGTTTCAGATCAAGACAGAAGGCACCGTCGCCTTTATGGAGCGCGTAGCAACGCATCCGCTGAATACGGACGCAATCCATATGCTTATCCTGAGCCATCTGAACATGTACCGTGATATCATTGAGCAAGGATATGATCGGGAGCGGGCAGAAGCCTGCCTGAAAACCCTGGATCACTACCTCAAGCCGGTATGGAAAGCCATTTTCACTGATGCAACACAGCAGAAGGCGTAGCTTACCTGGTCGATATCTATCGCAGGATGACGAAACGCTTGCGACGGAAAATTGCGATTAATACTAAATCTCGTCTAATACTGATTCCAAATTAAAACTGTACAAACAGAAATTGGGGGGAACGATAAGGGCCTGCGCGGCCCTTTCTGGTTCTCTTTCGGGCTCCGAAAGAGAACGCCCCCGTTCGCCTCCTCCACAGCTATGCTGATGCTTGATTTGTAAATCACCCTTATAACATACCTGTTGTTAGCATAATGATCAGATGCGCTTGGCCAGCGCATCCGGATTGACTGCGTACAGCAGCGCGACGTCCCGGGAAACACGGCCTGCCCGTACCAGGCGCTGCAGCTCGGTATCCATGGACAGCATGGTTTTATCGCTGCCGCCATAGATCACATTATCGATCTGATGGGTGCGGCCGTCCCGGATCATGTTCTGAATGGCGGCGTTAACGGTCATCACTTCAAATACTGGCACGCGGCCGCCATCCACCGCAGGCACCAGGCGCTGGGAAACAACGGCCTTGAGCACCATGGATAATTGCACACGGACCTGCGCCTGCTGCTCGGCCGGGAAGGTATCAATGATGCGATCCACCGTTTTGGCTGCGCCGATGGTATGCAGCGAGGACAACAGCAAATGCCCGGTTTCGGCGGCGGTGATGGCCGTGCGGATGGTATCCAGGTCACGCATTTCCCCCAGGAGCACCACGTCCGGCGCTTCACGCAGGGCGGCGCGCAGGGCGCGGGAGAAGGTGACGGCGTCATTGGGCACCTCGCGCTGGCTCACCAAGGATTTTTTGTGCCTGTGCAGGTATTCGATGGGATCCTCGATGGTCACGATATGGGCCTCACGCATAGCGTTGATTCTGTCCACCATGCAGGCCAGGGTAGTGCTTTTGCCGCTGCCCGCCGGACCGGTAACCAGGATCATACCGCTGCGCTGGGACGCCAGTTCCATCACGATGGGCGGGATGCCCATGCCGTCCGGATCGGGCAGCTCAAAATTCACGATGCGGCAAATGGCCGCCACCGTACCGCGCTGCCGATAGGCATTGCAGCGGAAACGGCTCACATTGAGGATGGCAAAGGAAAAATCGTCATCCCCCGCCTGGTCCAGCAGGGCAAAATCCCTGTGGGCCAGGTTATACATTTCCCTGGCAAAGCGCTCGGAAGCATCGGGCGCCAGCCTGTCCTCCGACAGCTTGATGAAGCTGTTGTTCACCTTTACCATAGGGCACGCGCCGGGAACGATAAAAACATCAGACCCGCCCATTTCCACGGCTTTTTTCAGCATTTCAACCATGTTACCAGTCCTCCTCCGTTTCCGCGGCCAGATCGTGCCGCACCCAGGCCATGCGGTTGTCGCCGCCGGATGGAAAAATTGCCAGCGCGCAGTCCAGCACCCGGCTGCCGTCGGTTTCCTGCCAGCACAGCGCGCCGTCCTCCAGGTATACGCCGTCGGGCAGCAGCGCCTCGATATCCGCGTCGGGGCCGGGCTCCGCCAGCAGCGCGTCCAGCACGGCACGGCGCTGCTCAGCCAGCTCGGTAAGCTGGTATACCGCCTCAATCACCTGCGCGCTGCGCTGGCTGAGACGGGCGTCATTGCGCCCGTTCATCAGGGCCAGCATGCCCAGCACGCTCATGGAAAGCACCACAAAAATCAGGATCAGCGACGACGCGCCGGGGCCGAAGCGGATGGAGCTCTTTTTCTTCATGGCCGCGCCTCCTCATACCGGGAACAGGGCAGCGTGAGCAGCTCTTCCCCCGCCATTTCCACCCGCACCTCCTGCTGGTACCAGACGCCATAGGGGCGGTCCTGCGTTTCGGAAACAGCCTCAATCGTATAATCGCCCTCGTCCCGGGTCCATACGTCCGCATGCCGGACAAAGCCCATTTCCACCAGGGCCGTTTCCGGCGCGGCTGCGGCATACAGGCGTTCAGCCACGTTCTGGGCGCTGTCCAGCGCCCGGGTAATGCGCCCAGCCTTGCGCCCCTGATCGGACGCGGTGGAAAACACCTGCAAAAGCACGGTGGCGGCCAGCATGAAGAACATGACCACGATCAAAAGCTCCACCAGCAGGGCATTGCTTCGATTGCCTGTTTTCATCATTTCACCTCACCGATAAGCCCGCAGGGCAATATCCACCCGGGTCCAGGTATCGCCGCTGAGCAGATTGACCGTCAGCAGGCCGGAGTCCATCCCCGCCGCCAGCCCATCGCAGAGGCAAACGATTTCGCCCTCGTCGGGCACAAACTCCCGATCAGCGTCCGAAAACCATTCGCGCAGCGTTCCCTCATAGCAGTAAATGCGCGTCAGGTATTCATCGCCGTCATAGTTGTTATACATTGTTACCGCGGTAACGCCCGCTTCCTCCCGTACCGATATGCTGCCTGTTTCATCATCCGCACGCAGCATGCTGCGCACATAGACGGGCGCGATGCGCATGCCGTTATGCGCCGCCAGGCGGTCCACCGTGCCCTTGTATATATTGGCGCTGAGCAGCACCATCGCGGTGGAAAACACGGCAAACACGCCCAGCAGCAGGAACACGAACACGCCTGAAATATTATGGGAAACGGGGGTATACTTTCTCATTTACTTTGCCCCCCTTTCGGTCACCCAGATATCGGGGATGCGGTTGGAGGCAAAGGCCTCGTATGTGACGAAATACTGATCCTCGTTATAGGCCAGCCGATAGTTTTCCCGCAGGTAATCGATATCATCGGGGTACGCGCCCTCCACCGCGTAGCAGGTGAGCGCGGCGTTTTTGATGGCCTCGCGCACCGTTTCGTTTTCCTCGCGGCTCTGCACCCGGCCCACCCGGCCGATCACCAGTACCACCAGCGCCAGCATGGCCGCAATGGCCGCAAGCTTGAATATATCCCGTTTATTCACCGGCCCGTCTCCTTTCGGTCAGACTTTTAAAGCGCGGTCACAGGCTGGACAGGATGCCGGCCATGGGCAGCATCACCGAAAGCAGCACGGCGCCGATAACCACAGACAGCAGGGCCACCAGGGTGGGCTCAATGATGGACACCAGGCGGGTAATGCCATCCTCCACCTGCTCCTCGTAAATGCCGGCCAATTTGCCCAGCACCTGATCCTCGCAGCCGGTGGCGCTGCCCATTTTCAGCATGCGGTCATGCAGTTCCTCAAACAATTTTGTTTCGGAGACCGAATCGGCAAAGGTTTTGCCGTTTTCAAGGCCCGCACGGATATCGGCCACCTTGGCGGCAGCGTCCTTGTCAGACAGCACATGGGAGGTCATTTCCAGCGCCTCATCGGTGGGGAAGCCGCTGGACAGCATCATGGAAAGCACGCTGGCCACCCGGGACGCCGACAGCTTTTTGTTAAGCCTGCGATAGGGCGGGAATACCCGCTGGATAAATGCCGCCACCTTTTCCCGGTGCTCGGTGCGCATCAGCAGGATACCAACGATCACGGCAATGACGACCAGCGCCACCAGCGCCAGCACAATCCAGCCCACAGCCACGCCCAGGCGCATCATTGCACTGCCCGAATCGCTCATGCCGCCGCCCATGGAGCTCAGCACCCGGCGGAATACCGGCAGCACGCGCCACAAAAGGATCAGCACGATCACCACCACCATAGCGATCAGAGACGAACACCGATTGTTGTTTTCGGTAATACGTTTATGGTCACTATCCACTTGAAAAGCCGCGATTAAGCGGCTTTTTTTAATATCTCAACTGATTATGGAAAAAGGGCTCTTTAATTTGCGAAGCAGCCGCCTGTACTGCGGGCGGTCAAAATCCTTGCCCGATTGCTTGTCCATCAAGATGTTTTTATCTTCCACGCCCAATTCATGCAGGGCAATCACCTGCCGGTCTTCATTCTGATCCGTGCTGGACACGCGAACGTAACCGTAAACTGCCATTGTGCATCCTTCCTCTGCTCATGTCTTCCATAGATGGTATCAGAACGGGAAGTATCGCGGAGCAAGCGCGGCGTCTTTCAGCGCAGCCCGATACGCCTTATATTTCCGCGCCAACAGGTGTTGAATATTTCTGATAATTTTTCCAGTTTCGTTTGTCTTCGCTTCATACGCAAACCCCCTGCCGTAGTTTTAATCTACAACAGGGGGTTCTTATTTGGCTGTTTCCACCTGACCGGATTCGTCGGAATGATCATCCGCCACGGTCTCTGTAAAAACGGGAATCGCAATAAAGGCGGGGGGCCTGGTCGGCTTCGGTGGCCCACACAACGCCGCCGCTGCCGGTGCTGATCGATCCCTATATTTCATACCTGTTTCCGGATGGTTAAAGAAAAACACATACCTCGGTAAAGCGCGATTTTCAGTTTTCTGCCTTTGCGGCCACCGCTTGCTCCAGCAGGTCCTGGGCCTCGTCGGGCGTAATGGACAGCGCTTTGGCCAATTCACTGCAGAGTTGGTGTTTAACGCGCTTGAGCAGCAACTCCTCGGCGCCGCTCATGCGGCCCGGCGTGGTACGATGGTGCAAGCGGATGCTTTTGACCACCTGGGCCATGGCCAGGGCTGTATGGGGACGCAGCATTTCCTGGTAGTGGGCAAGCACCGATTTCCGGTCCCGGCGCTCGGGCGGATTGGCGGGCATATCGGGCAGCTGGGCCAGGAAATCCCTGGCTTCCTGGGCTGTCATGGGTGCGCGCAGCGGCATGCGCGTATCGGTAGGCACATAGATGCGGCTGCCGTCGTCCGATGTGCGCAAAAAATAGTATTCCGTTTTCTGATCGGCATTGAAGGAAGGCACGCCCACCTGCTCCACAAGGCAAAGGCCGTTATCTCCATATACCACATAATCGCCGGGCTGATACATAAAAGCACCTCCTCCATTTGTGCAATATTATACCGTTTTTTCAATGCTTTTGAAAGGAGAACGGCAAAATTCGTCCTTTGGCGCATAAATCTTCCCTGCTTTTTTGTGCAAAAATGCAATGAGACCCTGCACCGCAAAACGCAAACTTATGATATAATAAAAG
>JAFUGB010000329.1 GCA_017469605.1 Clostridia bacterium | reverse complement strand
GTTTTAATTTTATTTAATAACATATTTTTTTCCATTTTCAATTTTGATATTATATCATTTGCATTGTCTTTATTATCAAACATTTCTCTTTTTTCATTATCAAAATATCCGTACTGCATGCGCAGTAGCCTCCTTCTGCCGCCTCAAAATTGCGTAAGTTCCTGATTTGGTTCCAGTATACCATAGAAATACGGCAATTCGATAGCCCCCGCAAAATTTCTTTTTGATTTGGTCATTGAATTACCGCCCCTGTTGCGGTACAATAAAAAACGCTGAATTTCACAACTGCGCGGAAAGGAAAAGCATGATGTACAATTTTGATGAAAAATACTGTCTGGAAGCCTTTGAACGGCTGATCAAAGTAGACAGCACCACCGGTCAATATGAAGAGATCCAGTCCCTGACCTGCAAAATGCTGGAGGAGCTGGGTTTTTCGTACACCGTCACACACAAGGGCGGCGTGATCGCTGATCTGGGCGGTGAAGGCAACGCGCTGGTGGTCACGGCGCACCTGGATGATATTGGACTGATGGTACGCAAGATCAACGCGGACGGCACGCTGAACCTCTGTTCGGTGGGCGGCCTGTATCCCTTCTACTGCGTTACCGAAAATGTGCGCGTGTATACCCGGGATGGCCGGGTTTACACCGGCGCCGTTTGCCGCACGCCCAACTCCATCCATGTCACCGAAGAGGAGCTGCGCACCGCGCTGCCCGATTATCGCACCAACGTATGCGTTGTTTTGGATGAAAACGTGAAGACCGCGGCCGATACCCGGGCGCTGGGCATTGAAACCGGCGATATGATCGCCCTGGAACCGCGCTTTACGCTTGCCAACGGTTATATCAAGTCCCGCTTTGTGGATGATAAAGCCTGCGTGGCTGTGGTTCTTACCGCCATGAAAGCACTGCGCGACAATAATATCAAGCTCAACCGCAAGGTATACGCCTATTTTGCCGCGTATGAGGAGATAGGCCACGGTACCACTTGGCTGCCTGAAGGCGTACGGGACATGCTGGCGCTGGACATCGCCCCCACCGGTCCTGACCAGAACAGCGATGAACACAAGGTATCGATTTTTGCCAAGGATTCCCGTTTCCCCTATCATTGGGGCATGACCAACGAGCTGCGCGGCGCCGCCATCCAGGCCAAGGTGGATTATGTGATGGATATTTTTACGCCCCATTACGGAACGGACTGCGACGGCAGCGTGCTGGCCGGCTATGATATCCGCCATGCCGCCATCGGCCCCGGCACCGCTAACAGCCACGGCTACGAGCGCACGCACATCGATGGCCTGCGCAACACCTTTGCGCTGCTGATGGCCTATATGACCTTATAAACCCATTATCCATGTTCCGCCGTCGCGTTTTTGCGCGGCGGTTTTAATTTACGCGAAATATAATGGCGATACGGCGGAGGATATGCTATAATAAGCTGAATTCGTACCCGGCGGGAGAAGATGCATGAAGAAGCGAAGCCTTTATCTGTTGTTCCAGTCCGTACTGTGCGTAATGATCTGCGCATGGCTGATTTATGCCGCGATTGCCCCCTACGCAAACGCGAAACAGGATGGGCAGGTTTATACCCCGGAAAACGCGGCGGCCGCGTTCGGGCAAATATTGCCGATTTTGTTGCTGCTTGCCGCCACAAGCGCGGCTGGATGGGTTTTCCATTGGCGCCAGGCTGACAGTCCCGTGCGTTCTTCGACCGGTGCCGTATACCGTGCCGGGTTATCCCATGCTTTTGCAATCCGCGCCGTGCTGCTGGTGCTTTCGGCCGCCCTGATCCTTTGGGGCATCCTTAACGGCAGCATGCGGGATGTGCTCTATAAAGCGATCACCATTTGTTCGGAGTGTATTGGCCTTGGTTAAAGCAACGCATTGGTGGAAAACCCACCGCCCCACCGCTCGGCGCCTGGCGCAGCTATACTGCGCCCTGCTGTACAACGCCCACATCAAAGGCTTTCTTAGCGGCGAAATATATACCGGCAAGCTGAAAGCGCTGTGCACGCCGGGGCTCAATTGTTATTCCTGTCCAGGCGCCGTGGCTGCCTGTCCGCTGGGCGCGCTGCAAAACGCCATCAGCGCTTCAGGCACGCGCGCGGGAACCTATGTGCTGGGGATCCTGCTGCTTTTTGGCCTGACCGTGGGACGCACAATCTGCGGCTGGCTCTGCCCCTTTGGCATGCTGCAGGAGCTTGTCCATAAAATCCCCAGCTTTAAAATCAGGAAAAGCCGCGTTACGCGCGCCCTTTCATACCTAAAATACGGAATCCTGATCGTTTTCGTGATTGCTATCCCCCTTTGGTACGGACTCGCCCGGGGATTGCCCGTTCCCGGTTTCTGCAAATACCTTTGCCCGGCGGGAACCTTTGAAGGCGCCGTGGGATTGCTGTCCTCTCCGTCAAACGCCGGTTTGTTTCCCATGCTTGGAAAGCTTTTTACCCGGAAATATGCAATTCTCATCCTTGTGGGCCTGTCCTGTGTATTCTGTTACCGGGCGTTCTGCCGCTTTCTTTGTCCGCTGGGCGCCATTTATGGGTTGTTCAATGGAATATCGGTGATCGGCGTGCGCACGGATGGAGCCAAATGCACCCAATGCGGCGCGTGTACGCGCGCGTGCCCCATGGATATCCGGCAGGTGGGCGACCGTGAATGCATCCATTGCGGCCAGTGCGCCGGCGTATGCGGCACCCATGCCATTTCCATGCGCTGCGGCCGCCGTGATATATTGGACACAAAAAACACCGAGCTTAAACATGCCCTCCAAGGCTTTGCGCTCTCCGTCCTTCTGTTCCTGATCCTCTGGGTCAATTGGCTTTCACCCCAGGCCAGAACGCAAGCATCCTCCCCCTCCCAAGCCGAAAACACCGTTGAAATCGGTTGTGAAATCGGTCAGCAATTACCGGAATTTTCCCTTGAAACAATGAACAACGGTATATTCTCTCTGTCCGATACCCGTGGAAAGCCCGTGTTCATCAACCTTTGGGCCACCTATTGTGCTCCATGCGTGAAGGAGCTCCCCTATTTCAGCCGGCTCCACTCCGAACATCCAGAAATAGAAGTGCTCGCCGTGCATTCTTCCCTGGTCACCGAGGATGTTCGCGCTTACCTGGAAGGCCGGGATTGGAACCTGACCTTTGCCATAGATACCGATGATGATCTGCTTTACACCGCCGTAGGCGCCTCCTCGGTGCTGCCCCAGACCATCGTGCTCAATACCGCGGGCCAGGTGATCTACAATCAAACGGGCTCTGTTACCTATGAGCAGCTTGTGCGGCTGCTGGAAGAAGCAAAATAACGAAAACGGGAGATCAAGCAATGTATATTGTCTCAAAGGATGGTTCCGGAGATTTTACTTCCCTGCAAGCGGCCATCAACGCCGTTTCTGGCAGCGATACGCCGGCGACAATCCTGATACGCGCGGGCACGTACAAAGAACGCGTGATCGTCTGGCGAAGCAATCTCCGCATCGTCGGTGAAGACCGGGACAGCACCGTTATCACCTGGTCCGCCTGTGCCCGGGATCCAGCGCCTGATGGCGGCGAGCGCGGCACCTTTTTATCCTTCTCCCTCATTGTCACCGGAAACAATGTAACTGTGGAAAACATCACAATACGCAATGACGCGGGCGACGGCAGGCAAGTGGGGCAGGCTGTGGCCGTATACGCCGCCGGCGATCGGGGTGTTTGGCGCAATTGCCGCATGATCGCCCATCAGGATACGCTGTTCTGCGGCCCGGTGATGCCGTCCGTGGTCAATGAAACAGCGCCCTATCCCTGCGCCGCCCAATGCGTCCCCCAGGTGAACGAACCGGCGCATACCTTTGGCCGCCAATATTTTGAGGGCTGTTATATTCAGGGCGATGTGGATTATATATTTGGCTCCTACCGCTGCTGGTTTGAGCAATGTACGCTGTTTATGGATCGACGGGGCGGCTGGTACACCGCTGCCAATACGCCGGAGGATCAGCCTTATGGATTTGTTTTCCACCGCTGTACGCTGACCGGCAATTGTGAAAACGGCGCCGGATATTTGGGCCGCCCCTGGCGGAAGTACTGCCGGACGGTTTTTCTGCGTTGCGATATGGACGCTCATGTGGCGCCCCTGGGCTTTATGGATTGGGACGAAAAAAGGATCGTCACTGATCGCATGGGCGAATTCGGCACCGCTGGCGAAACCGCCGATTTATCGCTTCGCCATCCCAGGCAGAAAAGATTGAGCGGAGAGGAAGCCTCCCAAATCACATTGAAAGCCGTCCTGGGAGGACAGGACGGCTGGAATCCCACCGAACACGCACCCGTTTGGTATCTGTGCGGCGACTCCACCATGGCCGATTACGGCCCGGACAAGTGGCCCATGATGGGGTGGGGACAAAAGCTGCAAGCCCAGCTGCCCGCGGGAAACATTGTGGAAAACTGCGCCGTCAACGGGCGTTCCAGCAAAAGCTTCGTGGATGAAAACAGGCTGCATGATATTGACTGCTGCCTGCGTTCCGGCGATGTGTTGGTGGTTTCCTTCGGCCATAACGACGAAAAGAACGATCCCAGGCGTTATACTGCTCCGCAGGATACTTTCCTGTCTTACCTGCAAATGTACATCGATACCGCCCGCAGGCATGGCGCTGAACTGGTCCTGGCCACCCCCATTGCCCGGCGGCACTTTGATGAGGGCGGAAAGCTGCTGTCCACCCATGGACAATATCCTGACGCCATGCGCGCGCTGGCCCAGGCGGCGCAGGTGCGGTTAATTGATCTGGAGCGCGCCACCATGGCGCTGTTTCAGCAAATGGGCGTGGAAGCAACCAAGGATATTTTCTGTTACGCATCCCCCGGAGAAAAGAATTACCCCGACGGCTGCGCCGATAACAGCCATTTACAGGAACGGGGCGCGGAACAGATCGCGAAGCTGTTTCTGGGCCTTCTGAAGGGAGAAATAAGCATGGAAAATACGCGAAATAACCAAGTAGAAGCCGCCTGCCAAAGCGCCGCGCTGGATACCCTGATCAGCAACGAGGATGCCGTATATACCAGGCCCTGAAAACGCAATAAATAGAACAAACAGCCAGGCAGCGTTTTGCCGCCTGGCTGTGTTCATTTTATTATTAGAATGAGCTATCAATTATCGATCCGTCAACCGCGTTGATATTGGCATAGTGCTCGTTTTCTCCATCCAGGAATCGGATTTGCCATGCTGGGACGAATACCATGCCATTGGCCTTGTTTTCCGCCCGTACAGCACTATAAGACAAAGCCACACGATCCAGTGCATCCACCTTTTTAGCGTAACGGGTATGGGTGATCGCCTCCCCAAGCCTTTCCAGCGCCTGCTCCGGCGTGATCAGCGTGTCGGGCGTATAAAGCGTCTCGCCCCGGTTGAAGTAGTTATAGATATTGGCAAATACGACGCCGCGGGAATTCACGTATAGCGAAGCCATATGCCGGGGATCCGAGCTGTGATCCACACCCAGCGGCGAATAATACAGGTAATAGCCTTCATCCTCCAATGCCGCGGCGCTGTAATCCTGCTGGGGCAAATTGGAATACCCCTGGCCGCTTTCATACCAGAATTCATTGTATTTTTCACCCAGCGTTTTGATCCTGTCCACGCTCATATCCAGCGCATAGGCGCACGCGAAGCCGTTGACCCCCAGCTTTTCAAGCAGCTCCTCCGCCCGGGCTTTGGCCGTCTCCAGCGTGATCAGCGCAAGCTCCTCGTGTTCCAGCCCGACGCCCTTTACAAACTCCTTGGTTCCGTTATGCACATCCGCGGCAATATCCAGAATGGCGTATGAAAAAGCGGGCATGGGTCGGTAATCCGGGGCTATATCGGGCGTATACCGTTCCCGTTCTGTCTGGTTAGCGTCATAGAACTCGTCGCTGTATTCCGCGTACCACACGCTTTCAGGGCTGAAGCCCAACACCGCATGGTCATTGAAGATAATGTCGATATCCGATCGCCATTCGGCAATGCCGCTCTCATTGAACCATGCCGGATCGATCGCTTGCGTCAGATCCGCGGCGGTTGCTCGGTATACCGGCAGCGTACCGGTTTGTTTATATGCTTCCGGCACCAGCAATTCATAGCTGTCCGGCATCTCTATGGCGATCGTTTCGGGCTGTGCGGCGGGCTCCATGACTACAGGAACGAATTCCACGTTCCAGGTCTCCTGAACAGCCATATCCGTCAGCATATCGCCCTGTCCGCTCATTTCGATAACCGAAATATCCAATTGCACCTGGTAGCTTTCACCATCCGCCAGCACAAAACCGTCCTCCACCTCAAAGGAGAAGGTCAGACTTCCATCCTCATTGGGCTCGTTAAAATATCCCACAACGCTGGGAATGAGCATTTCGCCTCCATCCACGCCAATCCGTTCAGGCAGGACCCCCACAGCAAGCAGCCGGCCACCGGTCTGTTTCGCCTTTTCCACCAGCGCCTGGGCATCCTCCATTTCAGCAAAGGAATCCGGGATATAGGTCAGGTCGTCGTACACCAACACATCATTGGCGTTGATACCGTTCGCTGTGCCAACGCCGTACAGGCCCCGATCCCGGTACACCACCTCATCCAGCGTAAAGGACACATCCCCCACCGTTATCGATTCACCCAATCTGGCCGTTTTTCCTTCCCGCAGCCAGTTCGCCATGTCATCTCCATACTGTCTGCCGAAAAACTCTGCCACCTGGGAGGAAAACAGCGCGTATCCCGTCCCCATCATGGCAACGGCCAGCACGATCACCAGCACCAGCGCGCCCGTTATTTTCTTTTTCATTTTCGTTTCTCCTTTCGCTTCCGTGATCACCCGCTGGGCGAGAAAAGGATTTTCAGTAAGGCCGGAAAGCGAACGGTTCAGCGCTTCCCGCACGTTTCGCTTGCTATCCATTCAGCTCACTCCCTTCAAAATCCCCCAGTGCTTTGCGTAGCTTGTTTCTGGCCCGCAGCAGGCGGCTCGATACCGCTTGCTGGGAAATGCCCAGCGTCTCCGCAATTTCAATGGTATTCATGTCTTCAAAGTAATAAAGCAAAACCGTTTCCCGCAGGCGAATTGGCAGCCGCATCACTTCCACCGTCAGCGCGTCATCCCGCTGGGACGGCTCCACAAACGGCTCCGGCAGCATATCCAGCGTTACATGGTGATCAATATGCCTGAACCAGCCGCTTCTGTACATATCCCTGCAACAATTAACAGCAATCTTGGATAGCCAGGTTTTTTCATTGGCCGCTCCCCGGAACTGCGCTAAAGCGCGGTATGCCTTCAAAAAGGTTTCCTGGACGGCGTCCTCCGCCAGAGACCTGTCATGCAAATAGGCGAAGCAAAGCCGAAGCAGCGCAAGCTGATGCGTTTCCACCAGGCGGGTGATTTCCTCTTCCGGCGTACGGTTTGGGCCCTTTACCGTTTCCATGGCGCAGCTCCCCTCCTTTCACTTATACAGACGGATGATGGCAGGATTATACAACATATTAGAAATATTTTTCCTTTATCGTTGTTTTCAAAAGTTGGATACAGGCTATGAAGCGGCCAGGTATCCGGCAATCGGCCCCAGCCAAACACAGCGGAAGCATGAAAATCGGCGGTTTTTCTTTTTGGGTTTCAGCGCCGAAACGGATATCATTCATCCCGCGTCCGGGCGGAAACCGCACTTTCATCAAAACCCGCCGCCGCTGGAAAGACGTTTATGTGCAAAGGTTTTCCAAAAAACACGCATAGAAACGACATCGGCCGGGAATCCAACAAACAGGCAGATGATCATCTGCTGTAACGCAGTCAAAATGTATTTCAGGAGGACAAAATGGCATCCATTTGGTCGGAAACGTGCCATATTGAGGAAAGAAAGCCCCTTCCCCACGATATGAAAAGCGAAATTACCGTGATTGGCGCCGGAATGGCCGGAATCCTGATCGCAAACGCGCTTCAGGCCGCGGGGCATCAGGTGATCGTCCTGGAGGCCGGCCGGATCGCCGGTGGACAGACCCGGAATACCACGGCCAAGATCACCTCCCAGCACGGCATGGTTTATGGCCATTTGATCCAAGCCCTGGGCGAAGAACGGGCACGCCAATACGCCATGGCCAATGAAGCGGCCATCCGGGAATACCGCAGAATGATCGAAGAACAGAAAATCCACTGCGATCTTGAAGAGCGCAGCGCCTATGTATACGGCCATGATTTACAAATCCTCGAAGCGGAAGCAAACGCCGCCGCAAAGCTGGGACTGCCTTCCTCCCTGGTCAGGAATAATCCGCTTCCCATCCCCATGGCCGGCGCGGTCCGGTTTGAACATCAGGCCCAATTCCATCCGCTGAAGTTTATCCGGGCCATCTCCGGAGCGCTGACTGTTTATGAGCATACCCGCGTCAGCAGCGTGGAGGACCGCGCGATAATCACCGACCGTGGAAAAGTGTGGGCGGAG
>JAFUGB010000328.1 GCA_017469605.1 Clostridia bacterium | reverse complement strand
CCGGAAACCGGCCGGGTGATTGGCGATGCGGGCAATGCGGCCGCCCTCCTCGTCCACGCCCAGCAGCGGCCTTATGCCGCCCAGGGCATGCAGCTTTTCGGTGAAGCCCAGCAGCTGGCTGGGGGAAAGGATGTTTTTGCGGAACAGGGCAAAGCCGCCGCAGGGATATTGGGCATATACCGAGCACATTTCATCGGAAACCCGGGTGGTGCCCACGATGCTGTTGTCTTCCAGCTCCGCCGGGCCAAACCGGCCCTCCAGGGCGTCGGGACGGATCATGAACAGCTGCCCCACCTTCTGCCGGAGCGTCATGTCCTTCATCTGCCGGGCAACGGGGTCGTCCTCCGCCAGGGCCGAAGGCACCAGCAGCAGCCCCATGGACAAAAGCGCCGCCATCGGCTTTTGCAGCAGCGTACTCAGTTTTTTCATGCACATCCTCCATCAACCTGTGTTTTCTGTTATTATAGCATATGCGCCCTTCCTTTTCAAAAAGAAAGATCATGGCAGATCCGAAACGTTGGCTGCCTGCGTCCCGGGCTGCTTTTCCGCCCTGTTTCCATATTTTGTCTTGCATTCGCCGGTAAGTGGTGCTATAATGTAATAACGTGTGTGAACGCGCTGTTTTCAGGCGCGGCGCGCCGTGATTGAACGCAATTTGCGCAGGAGGGTCCCACATGTCTTACACCGTCGAAAAGATCGCAAGCAACAAAATCAAGCTCACCTTTACGGAAAGCGCCGAAGCGTTTGAAGCCGCCATGCAGAAAGCCTACCTCAAGACCCGCGGCAAGATCAACGTGCCCGGCTTCCGCAAAGGCAAGGCTCCGCGCAAGCTGATCGAAAACATGTACGGCGAAGCCGTATTTTATGACGACGCCTTTGAAATCATCGCCCAGCCCGCATATGACGAGGCCATCAAGGCCGACAGCCTGAATCCCGTGGATCGTCCCGAGGTGAATATCCAGGAGATCGGCACCGGCAAGGAGCTCAAATACACCATCGAGGTGTTTGTTAAGCCTGATATTACCTTGGGCGAATACAAGGGCGTTGAAGTACAGAAGAACGTGAAGCCCATCACCGAAGAAGCCATCAATGCCCGCATCGACAGCGATGTGGAGCGCGCCAGCACCACCCAGGACGTCACCGATCGCGCCGTGGAGAACGGCGATATCGTGAACCTGGACTATGCCGGCACTGTGGACGGCGTGGCCTTTGAGGGCGGCACCGCCCAAAACCAGACGCTGACCATCGGCAGCGGCATGTTCATTCCCGGCTTTGAAGAGCAGATGGTGGGCATGGCCATTGGCGAGGAAAAGGATTTGACCGTCAAATTCCCCGAGCAGTACCACGCCGCCGAACTGGCCGGCAAGGACGCCGTGTTCCATGTGAAGGTCAATGGCATCCAGGAAAAGGTCAAGCCCGCCATGGATGACGATTTCGCGGCCGACGTAAGTGAGTTTGACACCTTTGAAGCCTACAGGCAGAACATCGTGGAGACCCTGGAAAAGAACGAAGCCGAGCGCGCCGAGGCCGAGCTGGAGGACAGCCTGGTGCAGAAGGTGGTGGACGCCGCCGACTGCGATATCCCCAGCGCCATGATCGAGGACGAGGTGACCACCATGCTGCGTGAAATGGAAATGCGCATGGCGTACCAGGGCATTCGCTTTGAGGATTACCTCAAATATACCGGCCAGACCGTTGATCAGGTCCGCGAGCAGTACAAGGGCGAAGCCACCAACCGCGTCAAGACCCAGCTGGTGCTGGAGGCCATCGCCAAGGCCGAAAGCATTGAAGCCAGCGATGCGGACCACCAGGCTGCCATCGCTGACCAGGCCCAGCGCATGGGCCAGGAGGCCGAAGCCTTCAAGGCCAGCCTCAGCGAGGGCCAGCTGGCTTACCTGCGGGAAACCGCCGGCATCAAAAAGACCATCGATTTCCTGAAGGAAAACGCCGTGATCACCGAAAAGGCCGAGGAAAAGCCTGAAGAAAAGCCTGCCAAGAAGGCTAAGAAGGCTCCTGCCAAAAAGGCCGCTAAGAAGGAAGAGGCCGCCCAGGAGCCTGCCGAGGACGAAAACAAGGAATGACATAAAGGCGCAAGCGCCTGCGGGAGGGGCTGCCAAAGTATGATTTGGCAGCCCTTTCACAAAAAAAGGCATATGATTGGAGAAAGGGGCATACAATAGACTGCGCGTCATATGCCGGAAAAAGCCCCTGGAGGATAAGCATGAGTATTCTGATTCCCAATGTGGTGGAACGCACCAGCAACGGCGAACGCGGCTACGACCTGTATTCCCGCCTGCTCAAGGACCGCATCATCTTTTTGGCGGACGAGATCAACGACCAGGTGGCCAACATCGTCATCGCCCAGCTGCTGTTCCTGGAGATGGACAACCCCGAAGCCGATATTTCGCTGTATATCAACAGCCCCGGCGGCAGCGTGACCGCGGGCATGGCCATTTATGACACCATGAACTATATCAAGCCCGATGTGCGCACGGTATGCGTTGGCATGGCAGCCAGCATGGGCGCCTTCCTGCTGATGGCCGGCGAAAAGGGCAAGCGCCTGGCGCTGCCCAACAGCGAAATCATGATCCATCAGCCCCTGGGCGGCGCCAGCGGACAGGCCACCGATGTGGAGATCCGCGCCAAATGGCTACTGCGCACCAAGGAGAAGATGATCCGTATGATGAGCGAAATGACCGGCAAGCCCGAGGAAAAGCTGCGCACGGACTGTGAGCGCGACTATTTCATGAGCGCTGAGGAAGCGCTGGATTACGGCATCATTGATCAAATCTATTATCCCCGTAAAAAGAATGCCTGAGGTGACAAATGCCCAAGGATGATTTCACCACGCGCAGGCTGCACCGGTGCAGCTTCTGCGGCAAAACCCAGGACCAGGTGCGCCGTCTGGTGGCCGGGCCCAATGTGTTCATCTGCAACGAGTGCGTAATGCTCTGCCACGATATCATTGCCGATGACATCGTATCTCCCATGCATGCCGCGTCCCAGAACACCGACATCCCGCTGCCCAGCGAGATGAAAGCTGTGCTGGATGAATACGTGATCGGCCAGGACGAGGCCAAGCGCACGCTTTGCGTGGCGGTATACAACCATTACAAGCGCATCAACGCCCCCACCAAATCCGGCGATGTGGAGCTGCAAAAATCCAACATCCTGATGGTGGGGCCCACGGGCTGCGGCAAAACCTACCTGGCCCAATCCCTGGCCCGCATCCTTAACGTGCCCTTTGCCATTGCCGATGCCACGGCACTGACCGAAGCCGGTTACGTGGGCGAGGATGTGGAAAATATCCTGCTGCGCCTGATCCAGGCGGCGGACGGCGATATCCAGGCGGCGCAGCGCGGCATCATCTATATTGATGAAATCGACAAAATCAGCCGGAAAGGCGAAAATGTTTCCATCACCCGGGATGTGAGCGGGGAAGGCGTACAGCAGGCGCTGCTCAAAATCCTGGAGGGTACCACGGCCAATGTGCCGCCCCAGGGCGGGCGAAAACACCCGCACCAGGAGTTCATGCAGATCGACACCACCAACATCCTGTTTATCTGCGGCGGCGCCTTTGACGGGCTGGCGCCCATCATTCAGCAGCGCATCGGCAGCCGCACCCTGGGATTTGGCGCCAAGCTGACCGGCGACAGCAACGATGAAGCCGCGGGCGCGCTCAAGCAGCTGCGGCCTGAGGACCTGATGAAATTTGGCCTGATCCCCGAGTTTGTGGGCCGCCTGCCTGTGGTGGTGACGCTGGATAAGCTGGACGAAAAGGCGCTGGTACGCATCCTGACCGAGCCCAAGAACGCCCTGGTGAAGCAATACGCCAGGCTTTTGGAGATGGACGGCGTTGAGCTGTCCTTTGAGGATGAAGCGCTGTCTGCCATTGCCAAGCTGGCCATGCAGCAGAAGAGCGGCGCGCGGGGCCTTCGCGCCATCATTGAGCACGCGCTGCTGGATACCATGTTTGACCTGCCCGGCCAGAAGGATGTGACCGCCTGCCGGGTAACCCGCGACGTGATTACCGACGGCGCCAAGCCGCAACTGACCCGCGCCGCCCACGCGCCCCGCATTTCCCGGAGCAAAAAGCCCGCGCTGCCTGAGACCGAGCAGCCGGACGCCGTGTAACGGGATCGGGCAAACGCCCGCAATCCATCAAAGCCGTAAGCTGCCAGCTTATTTTGCTGCCTTGCGGCTTTTTTGGGATAATTGCTTGGAAAAGGGGGCGCCTTCCCATTCCGGAGGTTTTGGCATTTTTAATGTTGAATCGCGTAAGACGCATTGGAGAGCACATCAATATGTTCAATCATCATGACATTACCCGGAACGCCTGCATGCTGCGTGGCCCGCTGCGCCGCTGCGGCTATGACTGGTGGTGGCATTCCTTTACCGCCCAGGACGCCGAAACCGGCGAGGATAAGCCCTTTTTTATTGAGTTTTTCCTCTGCAATCCAGCCCTGGCCCAGGATGAGCCGGTGCTGGGACAATTGCCCGCCAACAGGGAAACGGGCAGGCGCCCTTCTTACCTGATGGTCAAGGCCGGGTGCTGGGGGCAGGATCACTGTCAGCTGCATCGCTTTTTTGCCTGGAAGGAAGTAAACCTCCACGGTGATGCCCCCTACCGCATCGAAGCGGCCGATTGCCTGGCCAGCGAAACGGCCCTGCGGGGGCATATTGATATTTCGCCCCAAGAAGCGGCGGCCCATCCCGAATGGATGTGCGGCGCGGGATGCCTGAAATGGGAGCTGACGGTGGACAAGCAAATCGCCTTCAACGTGGGATACGGCGCCAGCAAGCCCTTGCGGGACATGGAAGCCTTTGCCATGTATTGGCACGTCGAAGGCATGAAAAGCGCCTACAGCGGCACGGTTGAGTACAATGGCCGGCGGTATACCGTAACGCCCGAAAAAAGCTTCGGTTACGCCGACAAAAACTGGGGGCGGGATTTTACCAGCCCCTGGGTGTGGCTGTCCTCCTGCTGCCTGACCAGCAAGCGCACAGGACAGCGGCTGGGCAACAGCGTTTTTGACATCGGCGGCGGCCGGCCCAAGGTCTATTTTGTGCCGCTGGACCGGCGGCTGCTGGGCGTATTCTGGTACGAGGGAAAGGCGTACGATTTTAATTTTTCCCATGTGTGGCTGAACGTGAAAACCCAATTTTCATTTGAGGAAAAGAAGGACCATGTGGTCTGGCATGTGCGGCAGGAGAATCTGCATGCCGTCATGGAAACCCAAATCACTTGCCCCAAGGCTGAAATGCTGCTGGTCAACTATGAGGCACCGGACGGTTCAAAGCACCATAACCGGCTGTGGAACGGCGGCACGGGCCGCGGCACCATCCGCCTGTATGACAAGCACGGCAGCGAACTCACACTGGTAGACGAAATGGAGGCGACCCATGTGGGGTGCGAATATGGCGAATACGATATGGATGCTGCGGAATACGGTTCCAGCTTGACCGCGCGGTAAAGAGCCGGCGGGAGGGGCAATGCGCAGTCCTGTTTATCTTGGTGCCCATGAAGGGGGAGAACCGTGCGGCCATACCGGTATATTTTGCAGGCTTGGCCTTCTTTCGCCGTCCGCCTTTGAAACCAGGGATTATCCTTGGGCAATTTGTCGATGCTGCGCCCAATCCTCTGTTTTGTATAATCAGCCCCCTGTTACAGCGCTACTCTGCAACAGGGGGCTTTTTTCTGTATCTGTTTTTCGGGATCCGGGCGGTCCGGGATCACATCGCGCCTTTGTGTTCAAACACCGCGCCCACCGTTTTGAACAGGATCTTCAGATCCATTCCGATGGACCAATTGTTGATGTAGTCCGTATCCAGCCTGACCACTTCTTCAAAATCCGTGATTTCGCTGCGGCCGCTGACTTGCCACATGCCGGTGATGCCGGGCTTGCAGGCCAGCCTGGCGCGATGGTGGAACTCGTATTTTTCCCATTCGTCCGGGGTGGGCGGGCGCGTGCCCACCAGGCTCATATCGCCCTTGAGCACATTGAAAAACTGCGGAAATTCGTCCAGGCTTGTCCGGCGGATCAATTCGCCAATCCCCGTCTTTCGCGTTCCGTCGGGGAGGATCTCGTTGCCGATGATGCGTGGATCAAAGTCCAATTTAAACATCATGCCGTCCTTGACGCGGTTTTGGGCCATCAGGCTGGCCTTTCGCGCATCCGCGTCCAGATACATGGAACGGATCTTGATCATCTTAAAACGCTTTCCGTTCTGGCCAATCCGTTCTGATTTATATAGGATGGGACCGGGGGAGGCTTTCTTTATTTTGGGCCCGATGATCGCCATGACGATCAGCGCCGCCAGGCTTCCCACCAAGCCTCCGGCGATGTCCACGCACCGTTTGGCAAACAGCTGCACCGGCGTGGCATAATTGATCGAGGTGGTCAAAACGGTGCTGCCGCCGATCTTTTCAACAAACTGCTTGGCGCCGTCCACCCCCACGCCGGGAATATGATAATGTACCGGCACGGCCATCTGCCGGCAGGCGTCCATCAGTTCTATGACGCCTGGCGTGGAGGTTGGGCAATCGATGTATACGCTGTCCACCCATTCACGGCAGATATATTGGGCCGCTTCATCCAAAGTGCACAATACCGGAATATCCATTACATCCGTGATGCCCGGCTGGTCCACAACCGCGCCTACGATTCGATAGCCTTCCAGGGGATTCCTGGTCAGCCGTTCCATCATCTGCTCGGCCGTACTGCCGTTCAGCACGGCGATCATGGTCTCTTTTCCGCTGTATATGGCGCCGTGACGGCTTAAATACATCCGCCATAGCAGCCGGCCCATATAGCCCAACAGGATATGCAGACCAAAGGTTACATACAGCACAATACGGGAGTATAGGTTTCCGTATTGAAATGAAAACATAAAAACGGTCCCGCCGACAAATGTGAACAGCGCCTGTTTGATCGTTTGCTTTAATTCCTGATACAGCCCGCGTTTCATGACGTTATGCATGGTGTTAAACAGGATGGCCGCCAGCACATCGCACATTGCCAGTACGATAGCCAGGTTCCGGTACAGCCATGCGCCATAAGGCCAGAAGGAACGCTGCTTGATCGCGTAGGCAATGATATAGGCAATTTGCAGCAGTGCCACGTCCAGTGCAATGAAATCCAGGTGCTTCAGCCAGCCCTGTGCTGCCCGCTTGTACATTTTTCCTCTCCCATCGTTTTGTTGTCGTGCGATTCGTGCTTACGGAAATTAGTCGTTATCCTTTTCCACTACCTCATATTCCACCCAGGTTTTAACGGTCCGGCTGGCAAAAGGAATTTCAATTTGCATGCGCATGTTTCTGCGGTTGACCTTGAGGATCTGGGCCTCAACGCCCAGGAAGGCGCCTTTGCAGATGCTGATCCGGTCTCCTTCCCGATAAACCTTTGTTTTTCCGATCACGCCATCCTTGTGCAGCAGCATCAGGGCAAACTGCTCGTCCGCGCCGCTCAGCTCAAAGCGGTGTTCGTGGTCGCTCAGGCAGCGGATCACGCCCTGAATCGCCTGAACGGAGACGATTTCTATCGGCGCCTCCTCTGAATACAGAAATACGTATCCCGGCAGGAGGTCGTGTACGTAATCCACCATTTTTCCTTTTGAGCGGGTGTGCTGCACCTGCTTGGGGGATATGGCCTG
>JAFUGB010000032.1 GCA_017469605.1 Clostridia bacterium | reverse complement strand
CTGTGGGGGTGGTGGGGGTAACGGGAGTGGTGGGCGTGGCAGGCGTTGTGCCGGCAAAGCGCACAAATTTGGTCATCACATAGCCGGTGGTGCCGTTATACCAGGCCTTGCACCATACAGGGCCGTATTCCAGCACGGTAAAGGCGGCGTTCTGCGGAATGGTGCGCAGGATAATGGCATCGGTGGTCTGGGCCGCCCGCAGGTTCAGGCTGCCGCTGGCGGTATTTACATAAGCGGTATAGCCTTCGGCAGGCGCGGAAGGCGTGGCGGGATTGGAGGGCGTAGAGGGCGCGGGGGAGCCGCTGCCCGATACCGTGATCATACAGGAAGCCTTGACGCCATGGGAGTTGGCTACCAGGATTTCGGCCGTGCCCGGTCCAACTGCCGTTACCTTGCCCGCGCTGTCCACCGTGCAAACGGCGGGATTGCTGGTGGAAAAGGTGATGGGCAAGGGAGCGTTGGTGTGGTAGGTCAGGGTAACGCTGCCCTTTTCCGGCAGGGTGGCGCTGTACAGATCCAGCGTCAGCGTGGAGGTGCTGAGCACTTCTACTTTCACGACGACGCTGACTTTGGGGGTGCTTTCATGCGCAATGGTCACATTGGCATAGCCCACGCCAACGCCGGTCAGTTCACCCGAACTGGAAACCGTGACCACCGATTTGTTATCGGAGTCAAAGGTCAGCGTTTTGTCCTCCACATCGGAGGAGGCGGTTACGGTATAATCGATCAGCTTTTTTTCATCTACATTCAGGGTAATCTTGTCGGAACCCAGGTTGATGACAAAGGTTGGCGCGGCCTGGGCGGGCAGGATCAGCCCTGCGCAGAGCGTGATCAGCATCAATGGAAGGAGCCAGCGCAGCTTTTTGACAGACATGGAGGATACAACTCCTTTGCAAAATCACAGATTTTACTATATTATATCCTGTTTAGCACGTAATTGCAATATATTCTTTACAAAATAATTACAAATTATTAAGAAATTTGCCCTCGTTTTATAGTTTTTGGGGGAATAAAAAGCGAAGGCGCTCATTTGAGCACCTTCGCTTACTACAGCGTATTTTATTCGCGGCCAGCTTCCTTGATCTTGGCAGCCTTGCCCTGCAAACCGCGCAGATAATACAGCTTCGCACGGCGCACCTTACCCTTGCGGATGACCTCGATGTGGTCAACACGGGGGCTGTGCAGCGGGAACGTGCGCTCAACGCCAATGCCATAGCTGACGCGGCGGACCGTGAAGGTCTCGCGGCAGGAGCCGTTGCGGCGGGCGATGACGGTGCCTTCAAACGCCTGCAGGCGTTCGCGGTTACCTTCCACAACCTTCACGAACACGCGCAGCGTGTCGCCTACGTTGAAGTTGGGCCGATCGGTACGGAGTTGCGCACTTTCAATACTCTTGATGATCTCGCTCATTTCTGGTAGTTCCTCCTTCCCTCATAGACGTTCGTGCGCGGCGGCTGAGGCACCAGCTTATGCCCGCAGAGGACCGTCCGGTTCATACAAAGGAGATTATACCATAAACCATGCGCAAATTGCAAGCGTTTTTTTAAAAGGGCAAAGGTTTTGAGCAAAGGTTTTGCAGGGCGCGCGGGTAGCCGCCCTTGAAAGGCGACGCGCGGGGGACAGGAAATTTGGGATGCGTCTGAACAGGCGTCAGATCCCGCCGGTTTATTCGTTCCTGGCCCAGTACAGCACGGCGTCTACCGCCCGTTTCCAGCCGCGCAGCAGCTCATCCCGGCGCTCGGCATCCATGGCGGGCACAAATTTGCGCTCCACATGCCAGCCGTCGGCGGTTTGGTCCAGGCTATCGTATACGCCCACGGCCAAGCCGGCCAGGAGCGCCACGCCCAGGGCGGTGGTTTCCAGCACGGCCGGGCGCTGGATGGCAATGCCCGCGATATCGGCCTGGAACTGCATGAGAAAATTGTTGGCCGTGGCGCCGCCGTCCACGCGCAGGCTGGCGGGACGCTGGCCAATATCCTGCACCATGGCTTCAAACAGATCGCGGCTCTGATAGGCAATGCTTTCAAGCCCTGCTCTTACGATCTGCGCCCGGCCCGTGCCGCGGGTCATGCCAAAGAGCGTGCCCCGGGCATACATGCTCCAGTGCGGCGCGCCAAGCCCCGTAAAGGCGGGCACCAGGTATACGCCGTCGCTGTCTGGTACGGACAGGGCAATGCTCTCGCTTTCGCTGGCCTTCTGGACAAACCGCATTTCGTCCCGAAGCCATTGGATGGTGGCGCCGCCCATGAACACACTGCCCTCCAGGGCGTAGGTGGGCTTTCCGTTGAGCCGCCAGGCCATGGTGGTCAGCAGGCCGTGATCGGACAGGCGAAATTCATTGCCGGCGTTCATCAGCATGAAACAGCCCGTGACATAGTTGTTTTTGGCCATGCCCTTTTCAAAGCAAGCCTGACCAAAAAGCGATGCGTGCTGGTCGCCCGCCATGGCGGCCACCGGAATTTCGCAGCCCAGGATGCTTTCGTCCAGCATGCCCACCACTTGCGCGTTGTCCACTACCTGGGGCAGCAGTTCCCGGGGGATATCCATAATACGCAGCAGTTCGTCGTCCCAATCCTGGGTATGCAGATTGAACAGCATGGTGCGGCTCGCGTTGGTGGCGTCGGTCACATGGGGATGGCCTTTTACCAGATGCCAGGCCAGGAAGGTATCCACCGTACCAAAGCACAGTTCGCCCCTGCGTGCCCGGTCCCGCACATCCAGGGCGTCCAGCAGCCATTGCAGCTTGGTCCCGCTGAAATAGGCATCGGGCACCAGGCCGGTTTTTTCCCGGATCAATTCCGCGTATCCGGCCTTTACCAGTTCTTCCACATAGCTGGCTGTGCGGCGGCATTGCCATACAATGGCGTTGTGCAGCCATTTGCCGGTGTCGCGTTCCCAAAGCAGCGTGGTTTCGCGTTGGTTGGTGATGCCAATAGCGGCAATCTCCGCGGGATCAATGCCG
Source organism: Clostridia bacterium (assembly GCA_017469605.1). GTDB lineage: Bacteria > Bacillota > Clostridia > Christensenellales > Aristaeellaceae > SFMI01. The sequence continues at coordinate 2,137 of JAFUGB010000032.1, read as the reverse complement.
GTATTGCGCACGGCGGCCCGCAGCGATTCGATCTGGGTGGACAGAATGTCACCCGGATCATGCTCTACCCAGCCGGGATTGGGATAATACTGCTTGAATTCCTGGTTGGCGGAACCAATCATGCGGCCTTCAGTGGTGAAAATCACCGCGCGGGAGGACGTAGTGCCCTGGTCCAGGGCAACAAGGTAGCGTTTGTTCATATGCAGGCTGTCTCCTTTTGGTATAGTTGTACATGAACAACAAGCGGAAAGCTTCCTTTCCGCTTGTTTTATGCTTATTGGATCCGGATGCCGTACATAAAGGCGTTTTCCTTGGAGCAGGTGCCGATGACCAGCATATCTTTATACACCGCGGGGCTGGCCTGTACTTCTCCGCCCAGCGCCAGGGTGTTCTTTACCTGGCCGGTGAGGCCGTCCAGCAGGTACAAACGGCCCTTCTGATCGGCCTGGATGATCCAGCCTTTGCCGTCCTTGTTATATACAGCCACGGGAGAGGAAATGGCGTTGGCCTCCAGCTCGCGCTGCCATATCACCTGGCCTGTGATTTTGTTCATGGCCAGCATGGTGGCGGTATTGCTGCTGCCTGCCATGTTGACGGTGAAAATCACCAGGTCGCTCAGGCCGTTCTGCCCGATCAGCGGACTGGCCTTCAGACCGCTGTCCTGATCTTTGCTGTATACGCACTTGATCTCGTATTTCCAGATTTCATCGCCGGTCAGCGCGTCCAGACGGCGCAGGGTGACGGGCTTGTTGTTTTTCAGCCTGGAATAGGCGGTGTTGCCGGTGTACAGGCCCAGGTCGCCGTTTTCGTCAAAGTCCAGCGCAATGGCAGCGTCTGTGTTGTCGCCCGCGTCGATGGCCCATACCGCCTTCATGGTATTGGTATCAATGCATTGCAGGATGCCGTAGGTATCGGCGGTGTAGAGGTAGCGGCCGTACATGGCCACGCTGGTTTCGGCGCCTACGCCGGCTTCCTGCTGGTTTTTGGCCTTGTACTTGAGGTAGGTGACAGAACGGTTGATCGCCAGGCTGGGGGTGGCGGTAACGCTGCCGTCCTCGTCCAGGAACTTGAAATCGGTATTCATATCCACGGTATACACCAGGCCGTTTTCACCGGATATGATCATGGTATCGCTGTTGCGGTCAAACAGCGGGGAACCGTCAAAGGCGCCGTTGGTGTTGTACTGGTCCTGGACGTTGGATTTGCGGCCGTTAAGCAGCATGATTTCCGAACCGTCCAGCAGGCTGAACACGCGCACGCCGATATCGCCGGTCTTGTTGGGCAGCTTCGATATGGCCTGGCCAATGGCCATATAGGGATTGCCCTGGGGATTGATGGCCACGCTGGATTTCAGCGGATAGCCCACGTTGATGGCGTCGCGGGTGGGCTGGCCGTCGTTCAGGTCCAGGAAGTAAATTTTGCCGTCCAGGCCGCCGAAAATGACCTCTTTAAGCACGCTCACATCGCGCTTTTCCTCGTAAAGGTTCATCCACATGGTGCGCTGCTCGGTCATCAGTTTGATGATGGCAGGCTGGCCGGTCCAGCCCACGCCGTACAGCGTGCCGTTATCGGCAGTGCGCAGGCTGCCCAGCTGATACTGCCATTCCACGTTCAGCTGCTCCTGCTGCACATCCGCCATGCCATAGGCCGCATTCTGCCTGAAGGCGCTGCCGCGGAAGGCGGTGACACCGTTGTAGAGCGAATAGCTGTCCGGCGCGTTCATGCTGATGGTGTTTTGGCGGTTCAGGGTATCGCTGACCTTTTTGCCGCCGGAATAGACAGTCTGGGTTAGGCCCAGCTGCTTGGGATCTGCGTTGGCCCCCGGGCGGGCTTCCAACTGCGGCATGGGGGTATTGGTAGGCACCGGCGTGGGGGAAGGCGTGGGTGTGGCCGTGGGGGTGGGAGAAGGCGTGGGCGTATCGGTGGGGCGCGGAGTAGCCGTGACCACCGGCGTGGGCACCTGGGTGGGTGCCAGCGTTTCGGGCGCGGCGGTGGGCGCCGACGTTTCGGAAATCACGGCAGGCGCGTTGGATACAAAGATGGGCTCCTCGGTGGGAGCGGGCGTGGGGGTGGGGGGCCGGGTGGGCACCGGCGTGGGTTCGATCACCACCAGGCCCAGCTTGCTGTCTGTCTGCCG
>JAFUGB010000327.1 GCA_017469605.1 Clostridia bacterium | reverse complement strand
GCTGACGATTTTCTTTATTCTGGCTTTCATCTATACATGGCGGATGAATGTGAAGCAGAACAAAATCAGCGAGGAGATACTCAAATCCGGCCATAAGCTCAAGACGGCCAAGGATGATATTTCCTCTTTGATGGATGAGCAGTTCCATAAAACGCTGCTGGCACTGCCCGTGCTGGGCGTAACGGTATTTACCATCCTGCCCATTTTCTTCATGATCCTGGTGGCTTTTACCAATTTTGATGCCACCCATCAGCCACCCAGCAAGCTGTTTACCTGGGTGGGCTGGGATAACTTCCGGCAGCTGCTGGCAACCGATACCACCAGCTATGGCGGCACCTTCCGGCAAGTGCTGCTTTGGACGCTGATCTGGGCCTTCTTCGCCACCTTCCTTAACTATTTCCTGGGCATGCTGGTTGCCATTATGATCAACAAAAAGGGCATCAAGCTGAAGAAAGTATGGCGCACCATTTTGGTGATGACCATTGCCATTCCCCAGTTTGTATCCTTGCTGTATGTCAGCAAGATGTTTGCTGCCGACGGCCTGATTAATACCTATTTTATGAAGTGGGGATGGATCAGCGAGCCTCTTCCGTTCTGGACGAAGCCCGGTTGGGCGCGCTTTACCGTGATCCTGATCAATATCTGGATCGGCATACCGTATCTGATGCTGATTGCCACAGGTATTTTGATGAATATCCCGGCTGATCTGTACGAAAGCGCCCGCATCGACGGCGCCAACGCCTTCCAGATGTATAAAAAGATCACGCTGCCTTATATGCTGTTTGTTACAGGGCCGTATCTGCTTACATCCTTTACGAGCAACATCAATAACTTCAACGTTATTTTCCTGCTGTCTCAGGGCAAGCCGCTGTCCTTGGAGCTTTCCGGCAACGCTGGCTATACCGATTTGCTGATCACCTGGCTGTACAAGATGACCGTTACCGATACCAACTATAAGCTGGCTGCTGTAATGGGTATCCTGGTGTTTGTGGTATTGGCCGTTATCAACCTGGTGGCATATAACTTGATCCCGTCTGTCAAGAATGAGGAGGATTTCCAGTAATGAGCAAGAAAAATGAAATACCGGAAGTCGACATTGTGGTGGACGAGAAAGCAGGCGTCATCCGCGAGGTCAAACCGGAAAAAACCCGCAGCAAAAAAGGGCATGAACGCCGGGTAAACACCAGCATCTATGTGGTCCTGGTGATTATGAGCATCGTATGGCTTGCGCCATTCGTATTCCTGGTTTTCCAGTCTTTCCGTTCCTATCTCACCGAATCCGGCGGTATGGTGGACTACCTGCTGCCCAAGGTATGGTCCCTTGACAATTACAAATGGCTGATCTTTGACGAAAAAAGCCATTTCCTGCGTTGGTACGGCAATACGCTGATCATCGCCGTTTTCTGTGCCGTGATCCAGACGGTGATCGTGCTTTCGGTCAGCTACGCGCTGTCCCGCCTGCGCTTCAAGGGCCGCAAGCTGATCATGAATGTGGTGCTGGTGCTTGGATTGTTCCCGGGATTTCTCACCATGATTACGCTGTACTTCCTGCTCAAGCAGCTGGGCCTTACGCAGTCCGGCGCGGTACCCGGCCTGATCCTGATTTATGTTGCGTCTTCCGGCATGGGATATTACATTTCCAAGGGATTCTTTGATACCATTCCCAAATCCCTGGATGAAAGCGCCCGCATCGATGGAGCAACGCGCTTCCAGGTCTTCAAAAAGATCATCATGCCGCTGGCAAAACCCATTGTCATCTACACCATCCTGATGGCCTTTATGGCACCCTGGGGAGATTATGTATTCGCGTCCTATGTTGCCTTTGGCAGCGAACCCAACTATAACGTGGCCGTGGGCCTTTACCGTTGGGTAAACGTGAACGACTATCAGGGGTATTTCACCCGCTTCTGCGCCGGCGGCGTATTGGTGGCCGTTCCCATCACCGCGCTGTTCATGGCGCTGCAGAAATACTATGTGGAAGGCGTGACCGGCGGCGCCGTCAAGGGATAAGGAGGAAACTGCAATGGCAAGTGTAACGCTTGAACATGTCAAAAAGGTATATGATAACAAGGTAACGGCTGTCCATGATTTCAACCTGGAGATCAAGGACAAGGAATTTGTGGTATTTGTAGGCCCTTCCGGATGCGGAAAATCCACCACCCTGCGCATGGTGGCCGGCCTGGAAGACATTTCGGACGGCATCCTGAAGATTGGCGACCGTGTGGTCAACGATGTGGAGCCCAAGGACCGTGATATCGCCATGGTGTTCCAGAACTATGCGCTGTATCCCCATATCACCGTATATGAGAACATGGCCTTCAGCCTGCGGCTCAGGAAAATGGATAAGGAAGAGATCCATCGCCGCGTTTGCCAGGCCGCCGAGATCCTGGGCATCACTGAATATTTGGGCCGAAAGCCCAAGGCGCTGTCCGGCGGTCAGCGTCAGCGCGTCGCCATTGGCCGCGCCATCGTTCGCGATCCCGCGGTGTTCCTGATGGATGAACCCCTGTCCAACCTGGACGCCAAGCTGCGCAACCAGATGCGTGCCGAAATCATCCTGCTGCGCAAGCGCGTGGATACCACCTTCATCTATGTGACCCATGACCAGACCGAAGCCATGACGCTGGGGGACCGGATCGTGGTAATGAAGGACGGATATATCATGCAGGTTGGCACGCCGCAGGAGGTTTTTGATACGCCTAAAAACCTGTTTGTGGCAGGCTTTATCGGCAGCCCGCAGATGAACTTCCTGAAGGCAAACCTGGTGAAGAGCGGAAACGGTTACAGCGTGGAGCTGCTGGGCACTAAAATTGCCTTGAATGAAGAGCAGAACAAGGCACTGGTGCAGAACGGTATCGGCAGCCAGGAGATCACCCTGGGCGTGCGTCCGGAGCATACCTCCGTGCTGTTTGACAGCAAGGATAATGCCATTGAATGCACCATCCGTGTCAATGAAATGATGGGCAGCGAGCTGCACTTGCACCTGTCCACGGTCAATGACGACAGCATCATTGTACGCCTGCCCACCATCGATTTGACGGCTGAACAGCGCAGGCAGCTGTCCTATGGAAATAAAATGTATATCACCTTCCCGGCCAAAGTCATGCATCTGTTTGATCCCAAGACTGAAAAAAATCTGATCTACGGCTGATATGATATAAAAAACACGGCAGCTCATACGAAAACCTGATGTAAACAATCCATCTGAAAACACAAATTTGGCAGGGAAGAGATGCGAACGGGGGCGTTCTCTT
>JAFUGB010000031.1 GCA_017469605.1 Clostridia bacterium | reverse complement strand
TCCGGTTCCGGCAAGACTACCATCGGAAGAGCCATCATCCGCATCAACCCGATCTCCGCAGGAGAAGTGCTGTTCAAAGGGCAGCGCATCTCCGGCAAGATCTCAAAAAAAATGGATAAGATGGTGACCCAGAAGATCCAGATGATCTTCCAGGACCCCATGGCTTCGCTGAATGAGCGGGCCAAGGTGGATTATATCGTTTCGGAGGGCTTGATCAATCATCACCTGTATAAAGATGAGGCCGAGCGGAGGGAAAAGGTGCGGCGGGCGCTGGAAGAGGTGGGCCTGCTGCCGGAGTTTTCCAGCCGTTTTCCCCATGAGTTTTCCGGCGGCCAACGCCAGCGCATCGGCATTGCCCGGGCGCTGATCATGGAGCCCAAGTTCATTGTGGCCGATGAGCCCATTTCGGCGCTGGATGTTTCCATCCGCGCCCAGGTGCTGAACCTGCTTAATGATTTGAAGAAAAAACGCGGCCTTACCTATATGTTTATCGCCCATGACCTGAGCGTTGTGCGCTTTATTTCAGACCGTATCGCTGTGATCCATAAGGGACGGATCGTGGAATTGGCCGAGGCCGAGGAGCTGTTTCTGCATCCGCTGCATCCGTATACCCAGGCACTGCTTTCCGCCGTGCCCAATCCCAATCCATACCTGGAGCGGACCAAAAAGCTGACGGTCTATGATCCCGACATTCATGATTACAGCGTGGATCAGCCGACATGGGCGGAGATCCTGCCCCAGCACTTTATTTACGCTAATCGCCGGGAGCTGGATGGCTACCGGAAACAGTTGGGGCTGTAAGCGCGCCCCGGGCATCAGGAAAGCAGGCGGACAGGCCGGAAAATGAACTTATTCAATTGTTAAAAAAGAACTGCTCTGATCAATAGAAACATCGCTAATATGTATGGCTGTTTCTTCTACTCCATGATGCTCCGCGAACAGCATCAAAAAAAGCAACAAACCGCCTTTCGCGCTTTGCCGCTTGCAAGTTCTTTATTGCCAATTGTTCTGGTTCATTTTTCGGCCGGGCCGCCTGTTTTTCCCTGCGCGCATTGCGTGGCCGCGGCCAGCGATCTGTCGTTACAGCCGGGGCCTGCGGCGGGGCTTTCCACCCCAGCGGAGCCCCTAAGGGGCGGCGCCCCTTGCCGCGTCTTACAAATCCAGGCTTATACCCTGATAACAGGTAAAAATCTTGTCAGTATTTCATGATCACCGGCATGGCCTTGGCGGCGATCCTGTAAACGGGGTTTTCCAGGCGCTTTTTTACATGGTTTAATTCATCCCGGATGGCGATATGCTGGGGGCAGTGCTGCTCGCACTTGCCGCAGCGGACGCAAAGCCCGGCGTTGCTGCGCACCTTGCGCAGGGTGGTGCACATCATATATTCCCGCATGCCGCTGATAAAGCCATCCACGAAGCTGCTGTTGTAGATGGAAAAGCAGGTGGGGATGTCCACCCCTTTGGGGCAGGGCTGGCAATAGCCACAGCCTGTGCAGTCCACCTTCATGCTCTTTTTCATGGAAGCCAGCACCCGGTCGTAAAGCGCCAGCTCCGTTGGGGACAAATGTCCGGGCAGGCTTTCGGAGGCGATACGGCAGTTTTCCTCCACCTGTGCTGCGTCGTTCATACCCGACAGCACCACGGTGACTTCGGGATGGTTCCAAATCCAGCGCAGCGCCCATTCGGCGGGGGTGCGGCGGGGCTGGGCTTGCTCAAAAACGCGCCGGGTTTCATGGGATAATCCGTTTACCAGCTTGCCGCCCCGCAGCGGCTCCATGATGATCACCGGCAATCCTTTTTCGTTGGCATAGCGCAGGCCCTCGATGCCAGCCTGGCTATGCTCGTCCATATAGTTGAATTGGATCTGGCAGAATTCCCAGTCATAGGCGTCCACCAGCTGCTTGAACTGCATCGTGCCGCCATGAAAGGAAAAGCCGATATGCCCAATGGCGCCGCTTTCTTTTTTGCGGGCGATCCAATCCCGGATGCCCAGGCTGCACAGCCTGTTCCAGCTGTTCACGTCATTGAGCATGTGCATCAGATAATAGTCCACATGGTCGGTGCCCAGCCGCTGCAATTCTTCCTCAAAAAACCGGTCGGCGTCCTCAAGCTTCTGCACCCTGTAATGAGGCAGCTTGGTGGCGATATACAGCTGATCCCGGCAGTGATAGGTTTGAAGGAAATTGCCCAGGCAAACCTCGCTGCCTGGATAGATATAAGCGGTGTCAAAATAGTTTACGCCGGCGTCCAGCGCCATTTTCATCTCCCGGTTGGCCTTTTCCTGATCGATGGCGGCGCCGCGCTTGGTAAAACGCATGCAGCCAAAGCCCAGCACGGACAGCCGGTTCTGGCTTTTGGGATCGGTACGATACTGCATAGAATTCCTCCAGCGAATGAAAATGAATATGAGTATTATATGCGGAAACAGGCAAAATGGCAACCGGGAATCACTGCCTTTTATTGCCGCTGTTCCTTTGCTTGACGCCTTTGTTTGGCCGCGGTATAATAAATCGCGCAAAAAAATTTTTATTTGCGCTGCAATAAAACGGAAGGGTATTACGTTATATGAGTGAAGAGCGTCATGAGAGGAAGGCTGCGATGACGGACGAAGCATTTTCGCAGTGGTTCGATGCGCTTTACACCCGATATGCCACCGATGTGATCCGCGTCAGCTACTTTTACCTGGGCGATCGCGGCAAGGCCGAGGATGTGTGCCACGATGCCTTTGTCAGCCTGTTCACTGCCCGGCCGGATTTGGCTCCCGGCAGCGAAAAGGCTTGGCTGCTCAAGGTGGCGCTGAACCGCTGCAGGGATATTTGGCGGTCGGCCTGGATGCGCCGGGTAATTTCGGGCAGCCCGGTATTTGAAACCATACCGGGGCCGGATACCATTGGCCAGCATCTGGAAAAGCAGGAGATTCTGGCCGCCGTCAACAGCCTGCCCCCTGATTTCCGCGAAATTTTTATCCTGCACTATTATCAGGGCTACGGCATTGGCGAGATCGCCCGCATTATTGATTTGCCCGAGGGAACGGTTTCCAGCCGCCTTTCCCGGGGCAGGAAACGGCTGGAAAAAATATTGGGAGAAGGAAGTGATGGCGCGTGAAGCGATTGGAAAACCTGCCGGAAATTACCGATCAGATGCTGGGCGGGCTTCACGCTGCTCAGGAGCTGAAGGAAGATATTCTGCGCGACGCGCAGATGGAAATGCAGGGGCAAAAGGCGCGGCGAAATACGCCCTGGCAAAAGAAAAAGGGCCCGGCCGCCCGATTGCGCGCCATCCGTGCTGCTGCTGCCCTTGCCTGCGTGGCGCTGGTGGCTACCGGCGTGCTGGCGGCGGCGCCCGGCCTGCTGGACCGCCCGCGGCAGGGGAACGGACTCATCGATACCCAGATCGCCGGTGACCATAAAACGCTTCCCGGCGGCCAGAGCATTGCCTTGGATATGCCCCGGGGCAGCGTGGTGATTTCCCAGCGCGGTCAGCCCAGCTATCGCGGTATCTGGGAAGCCGCCCAGGGCGCTAACTTCCCGCTGGTGTGCGTGGACGGTCGCTATTACCGCATGATGAGCAATCCCACTGCGCTGGGCTCCAGCCTGCAGGGCGAAGCGCTGGGCACGGTGGATACCTATACCAGCGAGCCCGCCCTGGCGACAAATGGCATCATCAGCAATATTGCAGCCCAGGGGGAAACGGTTTATGCCGTGAAGGGCATGACGGGCGCGGCTGTGGCCGCTCCCGTAAACGGCGAAATGCGGGTGTTCCAGCGCGTATCCTTTGGCACATCGGCCCTGCGCGCGGGCGAGGGCCTGGCCAATACGCTGGGTTCTTCTCCGGTGGTTGCGCTGGAGCTCACCGGCGTGGGCACGGTCACTGACGCTGCCCGCGCTCAGGAGCTGTATAATATCCTGGTTTCCAATGCCCAACTGGTGCGCGCCAGCAGCGGCGAAACCGCCCAATCGCTGCTCATTGGCCTGCAAAACGGCCTCGTGCTGCAAATGAGCGTGCGTGATGAAAACCTGATGGCCTGCGGCACCTGGTCCTGCCCCGAATTCTTTGAAGCTTTCGAAGCGGCGGTGCAATGATCGCATGGAAAAAATTTTGGCGTGATTCCGGTCACGCCATTTTCTTTTGGCCGCCGATACCATTATACGCTTAAACGAGATATGCAAACTGGGATTTGGCGGGGAGGATGCGCGCTTTCTTCCCGGGGAAGAAAAGTTTGAAACAATGAATTATAAAAAAGCGGACAGCAAACAAACCATCGAAAAAGATGGGAAACAAGAAGGAACTGTTCAGGCGGTTAAAGGATCAGGAGGATCATCCTGAATGATAAAACCTCTTGCCCTGAGCATAGCCAGAGCCTTATTGACAGTCAAAACAATTGAATTATCAG
>JAFUGB010000326.1 GCA_017469605.1 Clostridia bacterium | reverse complement strand
TATAGGATTGCGGAGCAGTGTACTGTGGGACAACACCAGATGGCCCGGCGACACTTTGCTCAGTGGCTGGCCGGGAACTCTTTGTGCGCTTGGTCAGGTCGATGCGCCAGCTGGCCATGATGGTCAGCTGATGGTCGACATGGCCCGTTGCGGTCTTAATCGGAAGCTCAGGCACCACTCCACCCTGGCCATCGGGCAACTTGTAGGTCAGCATTGACCGACACGTCACGCGGGGCGCATACACCACACCCACCGATAAATTGGGCATAATGCGATAGGCCACCGATGCCATCGCGCCCAGCGGCCGCTGGCCTGCCGTATGTTCCCGCTGATTCCTGTGCTGATAAACGCGGAGGGCAGGGAGCAGCTGCGGGTGCGGGTGGATCCCAGGGCATTTGCGGTTTGCCCGCTGAGCGAGCATGGCGTGCGGGGGATGGATGGGGCGTTTGGCCGCGCGGTGCTGGAAAGAGCCCGGATACTATGCGGTTGCCCGGAGCACCGGGCGTATTTTCAGGCGCTCACGGTTTATTTTGAGCGCCTGCGGACATGGTAAAGGAGGAACGGCATGATCTGGCGTCAGATCGACGGCGACCGGGAGCTGGTCGTGGGTGAACGCGCGGGAGGCGTGCTGATACAGGGCGATGCCCGCACGGTTGATCTTTCGGCTTATCAGGGCCGGGTACAGTGCGTGTATCTGGATCCGCCTTTTTTTACGGGCGATGATTTCAATTTCCGCATGCGTATTGGCGAAAAAGGCTGGACAGATGGCAGCCAGAATCTGGTGCTGGGCGCGTACAGCGATTCTTTTCCCGGCGGCCGCGCCCAGTATTTGTCGCTGCTGCGGAGCCTGCTGGAAAAGGCGTATGCGTTGCTCAGCGATACAGGCGCGCTGTTTTTGCACCTGGACAGCCGAATGAGCGCGCACGCAAGGCTGCTGTGCGATCAGATATTCAAGGAAAACAATTTTATTAACGAGATTATTTGGGCATATCAGTCCGGCGGCCGCGCCAAAAGGCATTTCAGCCGCAAGCATGATGTGATCCTGTTCTATGCAAAATCAAAGGCCCTGTACTTTGATATCAGCCGGGTGGCGGTGCCCCGCAAGGACAATCGGAGCAACCATATGCGCCGCACGGTGGACGCCCAGGGCCGTGCCTGCCGCACCATTAAGGCGGGCGGCAAGGTGTATACGTATTATGATGATGAGCCGGTGTTTCCCGATGATGTATGGGCTGATGTGAGCCATTTACAGCAAAAGGATCCGCAGCGCACCGGTTATGATACCCAAAAGCCCCTGGCGCTGCTCAACCGCATTGTGCGCTGCTGCACCCGGCCTGGGGATATTGTGGCCGATCTGTGCTGCGGTTCGGGCACCGCGCTGGTGGCGGCGGCTGAAAATGACTGCCGTTTTCTGGGCGTTGACTTGAGCCCCCACGCCATATCGGTATGCCGGAAGCGGCTACTGGATACAACGCTGGAGGTGCGCACGCCCTTTGACCGCACGCCGGCCCGGCTGAAGGCTGAAATGGTGCCCGGTATCGGGTATTATGAGATTGAGCTTGAGGATTTTGATGCCGCCCTGCAATTTCCCGAGGGCACCCAATTTCAGCCCAAGGGGCTGCAGATAGGCGGACTGGACGCCATTGATCAGTGGTCGGTGGGCTTCCTCCGGGACGGCGCGTACAAAACCTATGTTTCCAGCGCCAGGCGCAAGCAGACCCCGGCGCTTAAAACGCTGCTGGAGCTGCCGCTTTTGCGGGGCCAGGTGGCGGTATCCATTGTGGACGTGCTGGGCAACCGCACGCTGTGGGTGGCAGATTCCCAGGCGTAATACTGGCCTTTTCTCCCGCATAGGCTGTTGTGAAAACAGCTTGAAGGAGGAAAGGGCATGGAGGATGTGGCGCAGCGGTGCCTGGCAATGGCACGGTATCTTGCGTCCACCGGCGATACTGTGCGCGGCACGGCCCGGCGCTTTGGGGTGAGCAAAAGCCTGGCGCACCGCGAATTGACCGTGCGCCTGCGTACGCTGGATCGGTCGCTGTATGAAAAGGTCCGGGGGCAATTGCAGTACCATAAGGCGATCCGCCACCTGCTGGGCGGGGAAGCCACCCGGCGTCGATATCTGTCGAAAAAAGCCGAAAGTGGGGAATAAACAAATAACTATAGCTAAAAAAACATTAAAAGTGGTAATTGAGTGCCAATTGTTTGCATAAAATAGAGGAAAACACGCTTGCGTGTAGAATATATACACGAGCAATCGGAAACGAAGGAGAAGCGTACGTATGGCAGCTGTGTCAGATATCGGCATTGATCTGGGAACATCCAATGTGGTGATCTATGCCCGCAATCGTGGAATTGTGCTGGATGAACCGGCGGTGGTGGCGCTGGAGCGCGACAGCCGGGTGATCCGGGCCATCGGCATGGAGGCATACCGCATGATCGGCCGCACGCCCAGCGGGATTGTGGCTATGCGCCCCTTGCGGGAAGGCGCCGTGGCGGATTTTGAGCTGACCAGCAGCATGCTGCATCATTTTGTGGTGCAAGTCATTGGAAAACGCATGTTTTCCCGTCCCCGTGCAGTGCTTTCGCTGCCTTCGGGCATTAATGAAAATGAAAAACGCAATATCTCCGCGGTGATGTTTGAAGCCGGCGTTCGCCGTACCCAATTGCTGGATCGCCCTGTAGCCGCCGCCATCGGCGCCGATATGAATATCAATGAGGTCTATGGCTCCATGGTGGTGGATATCGGCGCGGGCATGACCGATATTGCCGTGCTTTCCACCGGACGTGTGGTGGTCAGTGATGCTGTTAAATTGGGCGGAGATCATTTTGATGATGCCATTATCCGTTATCTGCGCCGCAAATATAATCTGCTGGTGGGAGAGCGTACGGCGGAGGAACTCAAGATTGCCATCGGTGGGGCCATGCCGCGCCGGGAACAGATGTACCTGGATGTGACCGGCCGAAATCTGATCAGCGGCCTGCCCAAGCTGATGCGCATCACATCAGACGAGATTTTTGAGGCCATTGATGATCCGCTTACCGCGCTGATCGAGGCCATTCACGCCGTGCTGGAGCATACGCCCGCCGAATTGGCGGCCGATGTATTTGACGCTGGCATTATGCTCACCGGCGGCGGCGCCCAGCTCACCGGCTTGGCCGATGCCATCACCACGGCGCTTAAGGTGGACTGCCATGTGGCGGATAATCCGCAAACCTGCGTGGCCACCGGCTGCGGCCGCACGCTGGAGAACCTGGCCGACTACGGCAGGTATCTGAACGACCGGCGGTAAGGCTGGGCTTGTAAGTGGACAGACGGGGATCTGCGAGGGAGGAACGATAAGGGCCTGCGCGGCCCTTAAGATCCTGCGGCAAGGGATTTCATCCCTTGCATCCCGCCGGGCGAACCGGCTTAAAAGAAACAACAAACAATTTGCGCCTGTAGCTTGAATGTCGCAAAGAGAGCTTCCGGGCAGAAGAAAATCAGCGGCAGTCCGAAAAAATGAGCTTGCTCATTTTTCTGGGCCTGACGCTGAT
>JAFUGB010000325.1 GCA_017469605.1 Clostridia bacterium | reverse complement strand
GCTCCATTGCGTACGCCTCAAGCAAATCTCCCTCCAGCGTGAAAGCAAAAAAATAACCGCCGCTGCCTACGCTTATCAGGTAGACAACGACGGTGCATGGGGAGAGATTCAATTCGATCTGGAAAAAGGAACGGCCTGGGTGGCAACCTTCGCTGAGAATGATCCCTGTGATATATGGGAGGTCACGGATGCTGCCATTCATGCTATTATCTCTGTAAAAGACAATAAATACCCAAGAAAGATGGTGATACCTGTCACAAGCTGTTGAATACTATGATGCAGTTGACTGTAACCGTTGTATAACCTTTGTGTGCTATAATAAACATTGCCGTTTGAAGGGAGGGATGGATGGGATGACCATTTTCGTGATCGATGATGAAATGGTGATCCTGGAAGGAGAGGCTGCGCTGATTCGGCAATGTGCGCCGCAGGCAAAGGTATTGGCTTTTTCTTCTCCGACAGCTGCGTTGGCACATTTGAAGGTTGAAGCTGCGGACGTGGTTTTTCTGGATCTGGAAATGCCGGGCTATCATGGCATAGAGCTTGCAAAACGCATGAAGCATCTTTGTCCCCGTCTGAATATCATTTTTGCTACCGCCTATCAGAATTATTTTGAAGAAGCCATGCGTCTGCGCGCCTCCGGCTATCTGCTCAAGCCCCTCAAAGCGGAGCGTGTCATAGAGGAATTGGAAAATCTGCGCTATGCTCAGGAGGCGTGGCATACCGGCCTGTATGTTCGCGCTTTTGGCAGCTTTGAAGTGTTTTATGATAAGCGGCCTTTGATTTTTAAGTATCAAAAGACCAAAGAGCTTTTCGCCTATTTGATCGACCGGCGCGGTGCGGTCATTTCCAGGGATGAGCTGATCACTGTTCTGTGGGGCGGAGAAACCAGACGGGACAGTTACTATAAGCAGGTGCAGAAGGATTTGAACGACACGCTGAAAAGCGTGGGTATGGAATCTATTCTGATCAAGCAGCGCAATTCCCTGGGATTGATAGCAGATCAGATCCGCTGCGATTACTACAACTGGATTCACGGAAAGCCGGAAGGCATCAACGCCTACATGGGCGAATATATGCGGCAATATGATTGGGCGGAGCAGACGCACGTCAATATAGACCGCAAAGAAGGGCGGGGCGGCTGATGAATCTGGTCAACGGAATTTTGAATCTTTACTGCGCCGGCCTTGGGCTCCTTTTTATTCTGTTCGGAACGCTGTTAGGCCGAAAGGAGAGGCGGTCAGAGGCCGGAAAAATCAATAGTAGATTGCTGATCAGTGCCACAGTGATGCTCTTGTTCAGCGGCATGGCGCTGTGCTTTTTCTATCAGGATGAACGGTTTGATCTGCTGTTCAGATTGCTGAACGCCCTGTCGTTCGTTGCGTTCTATTTGCTGATATGGCTCTACACCTATTATATGCTGGCCGTGCTTTCCATTCCCAAGAACCGTGCCGCAAAGGGCCTGATCATCAGCAACTGCGCAGCCTGCCTGATCGGGCTGCTGATGTGGAGCAGCAATTGCCTTTCTCCGTTTTTCTATGATCTGGTGCGACGGGAAATTACCAATCCGCTGCTGTACCGCATGGCGAGTATTCCTGGCGCGCTGCCCGTGATCTTCAATCTGATTACCGTGGTCCGATATGCCAAGAAGACAAAGCATAAAACGGACGCCGCTTTGGTTATTTTCCTTCCGGTGATGCCGCTCATCTCCTCTCTGATCGGCCCGATCATTCCGGGTCTCAGCTTGCAGTATGCCTTGATCATGGCCAGCCTGGTGCTGAATCATTTTTATTATGACGAAGTGCTGGCCCGGGAATTAAAGCAGCGGGAGCAGGAAGCGCACGAATATCATGTGCGAGCCATGCTGGAGCGTATCAAGCCGCATTACATCTACAATGTACTCACAAGTATTTATTATCTGTGCGAAAGCGACCCGGGAAAAGCGCAGTATGCCGTGGGCTTGTTTTCCGATTACCTTCGGGATGCACTGCGAAATATGGATCGATTGCAGCGGGTTCCTTTTTCCCAGGAGCTGAAGCTGGTGGAAAGCTATGTGAAGCTGGAACAAATCCGGTTTCAAGATCGTCTGACAGTCCGCTATGATATTCAGCACGGCGATTTTGCCGTTCCTCCTTTTACTGTGCAGCCGCTGGTAGAAAACGCCGTGAAGCATGCCATGAGGGAAACGTCCGGCGTGCGCATTGAGATCAAAAGCTGGATGGAGGGAAAGGAGTTTTGCGTCATGGTGCGGGACGACGGGCCGGGCTTCGATCCCTCCCAAGCCGACGCGGAAGAATCCTTTGGCCTGACGAATATTCGCGATCTTCTTCTCTTATGGAACGCAGGCGCCTTAACGGTGGAAAGCGTTCCGGGAAATGGGGTCACTGCCACACTAAGGTTTACCCCCCCCGCATGAAATTTTTTCCAGCCGCCAAGTAGAAGCGGCTCGCCGCCTTTTCTTCTGATCATTTCTTGTCAGAGGCTTACGCCTATGACGCAGAGCATCGACAAAGTCGATGCTCTGCCATGGAAAGCCTGTAAACAGTCTTTCCATGGATTGCATCAATTCCTTGTAAAATGGCATTCCCGGGCTGATTTGCCCGGGAATGCTCATTTTACGGCCAGGAATTGATAGAGGAAACAACCTCCGGTTGCTCCTCGGCGACGCACATGTCGCCGCCTGCGGAATTTAATCGAAGGGACTGCGGTCCCTTCGATGCATCTCTGGGGTTTGTCGATAGTCTGTGTCAGAGGCTTACGCCTCTGACGATTTTTTTGAATCTTTCTGAAAACAGAATCATTGTAACCGATGACAAACCGATGAATAACCCTCCGCTGTCATCCGCTTTGCTATCCTATAAAATGGTAGAAGCGACTGAAAGCGAGGTGAGCGTATGAAGGGCTTCCCACCGATCAAGCCGGGCCGCCACAGGGTATTCAGGATCCTGTGTCTCATGATGGTGTGCTGCCTTTTTCCTTTCCCGGCTTCGGCGAAAAACGGTGATCCCGTGGATACGATTTCCAATCCAGCCAACACCACCATTGATGTGTTTGATTATTGGGTGTATGACGCGAAAGGAACGAGTACCCTGAAAGATAATAATCAGGGGATCAATTACGATCATCGCACCCTATGGTTTTGGGGCAGCACCAACAACTCCCATGGCAGCGAGAACAATTGGACCGGCTATACGGGCGGCGTTACGCAAAACCTTGTGCAGCGTCAGCTGGTGGACGGATACCCTGTGCTGAACTTTGGAAATGGGGAGAGCCTGGATTACTTGTT
>JAFUGB010000324.1 GCA_017469605.1 Clostridia bacterium | reverse complement strand
TGGCCCGGGTGGCCAGCATCCGCATCGGCAACAGCCTGTCCATTTCGGTTTCCGGCATCACGGAGGTGGTGGCGGGTCTGCTGTTTGGCCCGGTGAGCGGCGGGCTGGTGGGATTGCTGGGAAGCCTGCTGAATCAGCTGTTCAGCTATGGACTGACCGTCACAACGCCATTGTGGATCATCCCCGCGGCCATGAAGGGCCTGATGTGCGGATGGTATGCCAAAGCCTATGGGTATGAGCTGAATCCCCTGCAGATTCTATGGATCCTCATAGTTTCAGCGGCAGTGGTCACCACCATGAACACCGTGGTGCTGGTGGTGGATGCGGAAATATTCGGCTATTCCACCAAGGCCACGGTGCTGGGCATCATGGGCATTAAATACATCAACGGTGCCATTACCTCGGTGGCATACATGCTGATCACCACGCCGCTGCTGCACCGGCTCAAGACCTTGCCCGGCATCAGAAAACTGCGCGAATGATAAAGGAGCAAGTCATGCAAGACACCCGTACCGAAATCCTGCGTATTCTGGCCGAAACCTACCCCGAGGCCAGGCCGGAGCTGAATTTTTCCAACCCTTATGAAACGCTGGTGGCCGTCATGCTGTCGGCCCAGTGCACCGACAGGCAGGTGAACAAGGTTACGCCCGCCGTTTTCCGGGATTTTCCCGATGTGGCATCCATGGCGGCCACAGACGCTGATACGCTGTACCCGTACGTAAAAAGCTGCGGCTTCAAGAGCAAATCCCAGAATATCGTGGCGGCCTGCCGCCTGATCATGGAAAACTTTGACGGCCAGGTGCCCGACACCATGGAAGCGCTCACCAGCCTGCCCGGCGTGGGGCGCAAAACCGCCAACGTGGTCATGTCCACCGCCTTCGGCAAGCCCGCCATCGCCGTGGACACCCACGTCTTCCGGGTCAGCAACCGGCTGGGGTTAGCCCAGGCCGATAACGTGCTGGATACCGAAATGCAGCTGCGGGAGGTCATTCCCCAGTCCGATTGGAGCGCCGCCCATCACTGGCTGATTTTCCATGGACGCCGGGTATGCAGCGCCCGCAATCCCAAATGTGAAACCTGCCCTTTAAACGGGCTATGCAAAGATTACAACCTGCGGAAGGAAATGCCCCATGAGTCAAGCGCCGCATCCCTATGATCCCACCCACCGCAACCGCGAGCACCTGCACGGAGACCGCTGCGGCCTGTGCCGGATAGAGCTGGACCATGTTTCGGTGGTGGCCCAGGGCGACACGCTTTTGCAGGATATCAACCTGCACCTGCACTGCGGACGGCTTACCGCCCTGGTGGGCCCCAACGGCGCGGGCAAAACCACGCTGGTGAAATCGCTGCTGGACCAGATTTCCCATACCGGCGCCATCCGGCATATCGACGATATGGAGCGTACGCTGCGCAGCGTGCGGACGGGCTACGTGCCCCAGCAGCTGCCCTTCGATAAAATGATGCCGGTGACGGTGAACGACCTGATTGCCGCCTCCCTGAGCCGCCGTCCGGTATGGCTGGGCGTGGGCAAAAAGACGCGGGAAAGCGTACGCTCTGCCCTGTCGCTGGCCCAGGCCGAACATCTGCAAAATCGCATGCTGGGCCAGCTCAGCGGCGGCGAATTGCAGCGCGTGCTGCTGGCCATGGCGCTGACCCCCACCCCGGACCTGCTGATATTGGACGAGCCGGTGAGCGGCGTGGACCAGAATGGCCTGGCGCTGTTCCTGGATACCGTGGAACAGCTGAAACGCAGGCATCACCTTGCCATCCTGCTGATCAGCCATGATTGGTCGCTGGTGCGGCAATATGCCGATGAAATGGTGCTGCTCAATAAAACCGTACTGTGCGAAGGCAGCCCGGAGCAGGTATTTGCCAGTGAAGCCTTCCATGAGGCCTTCCCGGCTGTGGCAAAGGAGGCGGAATAAGCATGCAAACACTGTACAACATCCTGGACGCCCTCCTGCCCTTTGATTTTTTCCGCTATGCCTTCATGAAAAACGCGCTGCTGGCGCTGCTGCTGCTTACGCCCCTGCTGGCGCTGCTGGGCACCATGGCAGTGAACAAGCGCATGGCCTTTTTCTCGGACGCCCTGGGCCACAGCGCCCTGGCGGGCGTGGGCATCGGCGTGCTGCTGGGCGTCAGCAATATCACGCTGATCCTGGTGGTATTCGGCATTTGCTGGGCCGTGCTGATCACCCGCATCAACCGCGCGGGCGGCGCCTCCTCAGATACTACCATCAGCGTATTTTCCTCGGCAGGCATCGCCTTGGGGCTG
>JAFUGB010000323.1 GCA_017469605.1 Clostridia bacterium | reverse complement strand
CGCTTACAGCCATGGCGTTTATCAGGGCCTGGGGCAGGCGCTGGGCTTTTTTGGCTTCAGCGTGGCCGCGCCTGACGTATACAAAAGAAGAATGAAGGAACTGAAATAAGGGGAGGAAATACACATGCTGAACCGCGTTTTTTTGATTGTACTGGATTCTGTGGGCGTGGGCGACGCGCCGGACGCCGCGGCCTATGGCGATGAAGGCGCCAATACCGTGGGCCACATCGTGCAGCGTACCAACCTGAAGCTGCCCCATATGGGCCGCATTGCTTTCGGGCATATTCCGGGCACCGGGCTGGAGCGCGACGCCGACGCGGCGGGCGCTTTTGGCCGCCTGACCGAGGCCAGCCGGGGCAAGGATACCACCACCGGCCATTGGGAAATTGCCGGCATCACGCTGCATGAGCCCTTTCCCACCTATCCCAATGGGTTCCCCAAGGATGTGATCGACGCCTTTGAGCAGGCTGTGGGCCGCGGCACGCTGGGCAATAAGCCCGCCAGCGGCACCGAAATCCTCAGGGAACTGGGCGAGGAGCATCTGCGCACCGGCAAGGTGATCGTTTATACCTCGGCGGACAGCGTGTTCCAGATCGCCGCCCATGAGGACATCGTGCCTGTGGAGGAGCTCTACGATATGTGCCGCAAGGCCCGGGCCATCCTGCATGGCAAGCATGGCGTGGGCCGGGTCATTGCCCGCCCCTTCACCGGCACCTGCGCGGAGGACTTCAAGCGCACGCCCCGCCGTCACGATTTTTCCATGGATCCCACCGCCGATACCATGCTGGACGTATTGAGTCGCGCGGGCTATGATACCCTGGCCGTGGGCAAGATTGAGGATATCTTTAATATGAAGGGGATTACCCAGAGCGTGCACAGCGCGGGCAATCCCGCCTGCCTGGACAGCCTGATGCAGGATATGGGGCAGGATTTCCGCGGCATCTGCTTTGTGAATCTGGTGGATTTTGATATGAACTGCGGCCACCGCCGGGATGTGCAGGCATATGCGCAGTGCCTGAAGGATTTTGATGACTTCCTGCCCAATATCCTGGGCGCCATGACCGACGGCGACCTGCTGATGATCACTGCCGATCACGGCTGCGATCCCACCTACAGCGGCACCGACCATACCCGGGAGCGTGTGCCGATCCTGGCCTGGCACAGGGGCATGCGCAAGGCCGTTGATCTGGGCACGCGGGACAGCTACGCCGATATCGCCGCCACCGTATGCGAAGGCTTTCACCTGCCCCAGCGCTTCGGGGCAAAATCATTCTGGCAGGAATTGGGGATGAGGAACGATGACTGAGCTTGAACGGATCGATAAAGCCGCGGCGTATGTCCGCGAAGTGCTGGGAGAAGCGCAGATCGGCATGGTGCTGGGCAGCGGGCTGGGCGATTATGTGGAAGCGCTGACCGATGCCCGCATGATCCCTTATGATGAAATTCCGGGCTTCCCCAGGGCCACCGTACCGGGCCACGCGGGCGAACTGTGGGTGGGCACGCTGCATGGCAGCCGGGTGCTGATGATGCGCGGCCGGTTCCACAGCTATGAGGGGCATCCGCTGGACGATGTGGTGCTGCCTATCCGCGTGATGGCGCGGCTTGGTATCAAAACCTTGATCCTTACCAACGCTGCCGGGGCGGTCAACCTGAACTTCGCCCCCGGCGACCTGATGCTGATCACCGATTTTATCAATTTTTCGGGCAAGAACCCGCTCACCGGCCCCAATATCGATGCGCTGGGCCCGCGCTTTCCCGATATGAGCCGGGCCTATGACAGGCGCCTGCGGGCCATTGCCGCGCAGGCCGCCCTGGAAAAGGGAATCGAGCTGCGGGAAGGCGTATACGCGTGGTTCAACGGCCCCACCTATGAAACGCCGGCCGAAATCCGCATGGCCCGGGTGCTGGGGGCTGACGCCGTGGGCATGAGCACGGTGCCTGAAACCATTGCCGCTGTTCATGCCGGCATGCAGGTGCTGGGCATTAGCTGCCTGACCAATATGGCGGCAGGCATTCTGGAAGCGCCGCTTTCCCACCGGGAGGTGACCGAAACGGCCGAGCGCGTACGCGGAACCTTCCGCACGCTGCTGGACAGCGTGATCGCCAAGCTGAATGAATAAAGCCCAAAGAATATTTATGCTGCTGTTCGCGGCCTACCTGGCGGTGCTGCTGCGCATGACGGTATTCCGGGAGGGCTGCTTTGGCCATGGGCTGCTCTCCGGCAGGCTGCAGCTGATGCCCGGCGTGGCCTACCGCCGGCTGCTCGGCTGGCGGTCTTACGGCCGGGCAGCCTATCTGTTTTTCGGGAATATCGCCTGCTTTATGCCGCTCGGCTTTGGCCTGGCCCATAAAAAATGGAACTTTTCGGCCTGCGCGCTGGCCGGGCTGCTGCTGTCGCTGGTCATCGAGGGCGGGCAGTTTGTGCTGGGCTCCGGGCTCAGTGAAACAGACGATCTGATCCTCAATACACTGGGCGCCATGGCGGGCTATGGGGTATATCAAATCTTTTTAAAGGTAAAAAAAGCATGCGAAAGATGACCGAGGGCTCCATTGCCCGACACTTGACGGCCTACGCGCTGCCGCTGATCCTGGGCAATCTGTTCCAGCTGCTGTACAATGCGGTGGATTCGGTGGTGATTGGCCGTTATGCGGGGGAAGCGGCGGTGGCGGCTGTCAGCGCCTCCAATCCGGTGATGACCATTGCCGTGCTGGGCGTCAGCGGCCTTACCATCGGCGCGTCGGTGCTGATGAGCCGCTTTTTTGGCGCGGAGGATCATGACCGCCTCCGCGGGGAGGTGGCCACTATCTGCTTATTTGGCCTGGCGGTGTCCATGGGGATTTTGCTGCTGGGCATGCCGCTGTCTGTGCCCTTCCTGCGCTTACTGCGCACGCCGGAGGAGGTGATGGATCGGGCAGCCGGCTATCTGCGGGTGGTGCTGCTGGGATTCCCTTTTACCTTCCAGTATAACGCGCTGGCCTCGGCAATGCGCTCCATGGGGGATTCCAGGGGGCCTGTTTTGTGTTTGGCGGCGGCATCCGTGCTCAACACTGTGCTGGATATCCTGGCGGTGGGCGTGCTGAAAATGGATGTGATGGGGGCGGCGCTGGCTACCGTGATTGCGCAGGCGGTATCGGCGGGCATGTGCCTGTATCTGATTCGCCGCATCCCGCTGCTGCGCCTGTCCCGGCGGCAAATGAAAATCGATCCCTCGCTGCTGCGGGAAACGCTCAGGATCGGTTCGGTAACGGCCCTGCAGCAGGTTTGCCTGCCCTTGGGCAAGGTAATCATCCAGAGCGTGATCAACGCCCAGGGCGTGGCCATGATCGCCGCCTTCAACGCCTGCTCCCGGATAGATGATTTTGCCATCGTGCCTGCGCAGAGCATTTCCTCGGCGCTGATGACCTGCATGGCCCAAAACCTGGGCGCAGGCAAAAAGGACCGTGCGCGCCAGTCCTTTTGGGTGGGCCTGAGAATAGAACTGATCTACAGCTTCTGCGTGTGCCTGGTGGTGTACTGGCTGCGCAGGCCCATTATGTATCTGTTTGCGCCTTCGCCCGAGGCCGACATGGTGGCGCTGGGCGTGACCTATTTGGGCATTCTCTCGCCCTTCTATTTAATGCCCGCCTTTAATAACACCCTCCCGGGCTCCTTCCGCGCCATCAAGCGCATGGGGGTCACGCTGGCGGCCACCCTGACGCAGATGGGGATCCGGGTGATCATGATTTCCATCCTGGTGCCAAGGATCGGCATTTCGGGCGCGGCCTGGGCCACCGTCATCGGGTGGATCCCTATGTCCACGCTGGAGGGACTGTATTATGCCTACGTGTGGCGAAAAAAATTCCAATAAGAAACACAGCCCTAACAGGCTTGCTCCTGCATGCGGCCCATGCGCCGGTATACCGTTAGCAGCATGGTGATGTAGCAGGCCAGGCCGCCCAGCAGGTTGGAAACCGGCTCGGCCATGAACACGCCGTCCACTCCAAAGCCCAGCCGGGGCAGCAGCAGCGTGAGCGGCACCACGATCACCACTTTGCGGAACAGGGAAAAGGTGATGGCGTGGCGTGCGTCGCCCAGGGCCTGGAAGGCCGATTGGCCCGAGGACTGGAAGGCCATGAAGAAGAAGCCGAAAAAGTATAGGTTCAGCGCGGCGGGGCCTGTTGCCAGCAAGGCCGCGTCGGAGGAGAAAATACCCACAAAAAACCGGGGAAACATCAGCACGGCGATCCAGGAAACGGTGGTGTACACCGTGCAGGCGATGGTCATGAATTTGATGCCCTGGCGCACGCGGCTGTATTTTTGCGCGCCGTAATTAAAGCTGATCACGGGCTGCGCACCGCTGCTGATGCCCGAAACCGGCAGGAACAGTATTTCGCGTACCGAATTGACCACCGTCATTACGCCCACGTACAGGTCGCCGCCGTAGCTTTGCAGGGTGGCGTTGCAAACGATCTGCACCAGGCTGTTGGTGCCCTTCATGATAAAGCCCACCACGCCCAGGGATAAAATATCCTTCAGCGTTCTCCTTTCCACCCGCATGTGTTCCCGGCGCAGGGGGATCAGCGCTTTTTTGCCGGACAGGAAACGCAGTACCCACAGGCAGGAAACCGCTTGGCTGATCACCGTGGCGATGGCCGCGCCGCGCACCCCCATGTTAAAAACGAAGATGAACAGCGGATCCAGCGCCAGGTTCAGCGCCGCGCCCAGCATGGTGGTCAGCATGCCTACCCGGGGAAAGCCCTGGGCGTTGATGAACCCGTTCAGTCCGGTGGCCAGCATGGTAAAGGGCGTGCCCAGCAGGTAAATGGTCAGGTAGGCGTCGGCATAAGGATAGGAAGCGTCGCTGGCGCCAAAGAGATACAGCACCGGCCGCTTGAAGATATAGCACAGCGCGGTCAGCGCCAGCGATGTATAAAGCAGCAGGATGAATACCATGCTCTGGATGCGGCTGGCCTTTTCCTCTTTTCGGGCGCCGCGGGCAATGGAAAACAGCGGCGTGCCCCCTGTGCCAAACAGGCTGGTAAAAGCGCCGATCAGTGATACGATGGGAAAAATCAGCCCCACGCCGGTGAGCGCCATGCTGTCCGCGCTGGAAAGATGGCCTATATAAACGCGGTCCACCACATTGTACAGCAAGTGCACGATTTCGGCCAGTGTCAGCGGAATAGCCTGCGACATGATCCTGCGCCAAACCTTGCCTTGGGAAAAATCATTTGCTGCTGCCGCCATGGTGCGTTCTCCTTTGCTTTTGTATCCGAACAAACATTATATCACATTGCGGATTTTCGTCAACCGCAAAGGAGAGGAAACGGCGTGAAAACGCCGTGCGTCAGCGCCGGTGCTGAGACAGGCATACGTCATACCATTCGCAGATTCCGCAGACCTGGGGCATGCTTCCCTGCGGCATCAGGCGCTGGTCTATCAAGGCGCACAGCTCCTGCCAGCTGAGCCATTGCCCGCTGCGCAGGCCGCAGGCTTCGGCCACGGCGGCATCCAGGCAGCGGACTTTTTCTTCGGTTTCGCAGGCGTAATCCACATCATGGGGACAGGCTTCGCAAACCGAATCCCGGTGCATGATCATCTGCACCATCTGCCTGTCGCCGCTGTTCAGGCGCCGATGCAGGCTGGTCATATTTTCCACAAAGGCGGGACTGTAGCCCTTGCCCACAAAATGCCTGAGGCAAAGCGCGTGATGGGGCCGGAGACGGATGATTTCTTCTTGCATACAATGATTCCGGCGCCGGGAGACGCCATCCTTTCCGCAATTATGTATCTCCATATAGCATGTACACTTTTTGATTATTATATGCCCGGCGGAATGAAAATGTCAAGAAAACAGAATGGCACTTCCATAAACTCAAAAAAGATGATATAATAAATTACACTTTGCTGAAAACAAGGGGGGAGAACAGCATGAAAAAAATGATTGCCATTCTATGCGTGGCGGTGCTTGCGGCGTCCGCGGTGATCGGTGTGACCAACGTGCGCAGCAGCAATAAAATAAAGGATCTGAACGCCGATCTTGCCTCCATGCAGGATGCTGTGGCGGAAAGCCAGAAAAATGTGGACGCGCTGACCGAGGAGGTCGCCGTTAAGGCCACCGAGATTGAAACGCTGACGGCCGATGTGGCCAAGAAGGAAGCGCAGATCGAAACGCTGACAGCCGATGTGGCCGACAGGGAAGCGCAGATCCAAACGTTGACGGCCGACGTGGCCGATAAAACGGCCCAGATCGCCGCGCTGAACACCCGGGTGGAGGCCAATGCCGCCGAGATCGCCGCGCTGACCGAGCAGGCGACCGCCGCCCAGGCGCAGATCGACGCCCTGGCTGCCGAATCGGCGCAGAAGAACGCGCAGATCGATACCCTGTCCGCGGATCTGAGCACTGCGCAGCAGAAGCTGCAGGTGATCATCGATACCATCGTGGGCCCTCAGGAGGCTGAAAAGGCCGAAGCGGGCGCTGCCCTTCCCCAGGTGGGCGACGTGGTGAACGGCTTTGAGGTCAAGGAGATCCGGGAGTTCCCGCTGGTCAACGCCCAGGTGGTGCTCTTTGAGCATCAGCAGACCGGCGCGCAGCTGACCTATGTTGCCAACGAGGATACCAACCGCGCCTTCCAGCTGACCTTCAATACCCGTCCGCTGGATGATACCGGCCTGCCCCATGTGTTTGAGCATGCCACGCTGAGCGGCTCGGATAAATATCCTTCCACCGCTTTGTGGATGAACCTGGTCTACCAGACCTATAACACCTATATGAACGCCTATACAGCGGACGCCATGACCTGCTATCCCATCGCGTCCCTGAGCGAGACGCAGCTGCTCAAGTATGCCGATTACTATACCGACAGCTGCCTGCACCCCAGCGTGCTGAAGGATGAGAGCATTTACCGCACTGAGGCCTGGCGCTATCGCATGGCCGATATGGAAGATGATCTGACCATCGAAGGCACGGTATATACCGAAATGCTGGGCGCCACCACCCTGGACCGCAAGGCGCTGTATAACGCCAACCGCGTTACCTTTCCCGGCGCGGCCATTGCGCTGGACCAGGGCGGGGATCCTGATGCCATCCCGGATATGACCTGGGAGCAGCTCCAGGATTATCATGAAAAGTTCTATCATCCCGCCAACTGCATGGTGTACCTGTATGGCCAGTTTGAGGATTATACCGCCTTCCTTGAGTTGCTGGACCAGGCGTTTGCGCCCTATGAAAGGACCGAGTTCCATTACGCGGATACCGCCTATACGCCCATTACCGAGCCCGTCCAGCTGAAGGTGGGCTATCCCATGGCCGAGGGCACCGATCCCGAAAACCAGTCCGCTATCTACTATTATATCGTATGCCCGGGCATGAAGGGCGATGTGGAGCAGGAGCATGTGATGGATAACCTGTTCAGCCTGCTGAATCAGGATTCATCCCTGCTGATGCAGAACCTGAAAAAGGCCCTGCCCACCGGTTCCTTCGGCTTTGGCCGTGAAGTGGCCGCGCCCGACGATGCCATCGTGTTCGTTGCTTCCAACGTCAATGAGGACGACGGCGAGCTGTTCCGGGATACCATCATGGCTTCCCTGCGGGAGATTGCCGCGGCCGGCTTCCCCCAGGATATGGTGGACAGCGCCATGGCCACCCTGCAGTTGAGCACCAAGCTGGCGCCCGAATCCGGCGACCCGGTGGGGGGCGTCCTGCAAAGCCTGGCCTACAGCTATGCCACCACCGGCAATCCCTATGACTATCTGGATTCGCTGGCGGCAGCGGAGCAGCTGGATGAGATGAACCGGCAGGGCCTGTACCAGCAGGCCATCACCGATTGGCTGCTGGATAAGGAAACCTGGACGCTGGTGACCACGTATCCCGAGCCCGGCCAGAAGGAAGCCCATGATGAAGCGCTGGCCCAGCTGTTGGCCGAAATCAAGGCCAATATGACCAAAGAGGAAAAACAGGCCATTATTGACGCTTCCAACGCCGAGCCCGAGGACGGCGATGCCGCCGAGCTGGTGGCCCAGCTGCAGGCTGTTACTGTGGAAAGCCTGCCCGAGGAAATCCGCAAATACGATGTGGACGACGTGACCGGCGAGGATGGTATCCGCCGTATCGACGTGACGGCCGGCGTGGATGGCGTGGGTACCGCTTTGCTGTACCTGGACGCCCAGGCGCTGCCCCAGGAGGATATCCATTACATGCGCCTGTTCACCCGCCTGCTGGGCCAGCTGGATACCGACGCGCATACCAAGGAAGAGCTGGATGTGCTTTCGGCCCGTTATCTGTATGGCAAAACCATCGGCGTCAGCGTATCCGGCACTGCCAAGGATTACCATCCTTACCTGATCCTGCAATGGACCGCCATGGACGATGATCTGGCGGCAGGCTATGACCTGATGGAGGAGCTGGTGTTCCATACCCAGTTCACCGATGCGCAGAAGCTGCTGGAAAGGGTACAGGCCGAAAAGGCTTCTGTGCGCAGCAGTATAAACGGCGCTCCCTATAATGTGGCCATGTTCCGCGGCTTTGCCGTGGACGCGCCCATGTGGCAGTATTACAACTACCTGAATTACCTGGATTATTACGCTTTCATTGAGCGGCTGGAAGCCGAAATCGCTGAAAATCCCCAGGAGGCGACGGCCCGGCTGGAGGCTGTGCAAAGCTTCTTTGCCAACAGCTTCGGCGCCATTTCGGCCTTTGCCGGCAACGAAAACAGCATCCGGGCGAACCGCGCCCTGGCCGATGCCTTCCTGGCCGGGCTGGACAACACCGAGCGCCAGGCCGCGCGGTACGATCTGCCTGTGCCCGCCCGGAACGAAGCCATTATTGTGGATACCAATATCCAGTTCAACAACATATTCGCCTCCTTTGACGTGCTGGGCATGGAGGATTACGACGCGGGCCTGAACGCCATCAGTAGCCTGGTAACCGATACCTACCTGATCCCCATCCTGCGCGACCAGAACGGCGTATATACGCCCTGGAACGGCGAAATCCAGAACCGCGGCATGTACCTGATTACCTATCGCGACCCCAAAGTGAAGGAAACCTTCGATGTATACCAGTCCCTGCCCGAGCTGATCGCCAATCTGGATGTGGACCAGGAAACGCTGGACGGCTATATCCTGAGCAATTATGCCGAGCTGGCCAAGGGCAGCGGCGAATTGACCGGCGCGGTTGACGTCATCAGCAGCACCGTCAGCGGCATTCCCCAGGAAAAGGTGCTGGCGTATATGGAGCAGCTCAAGGCCGTGACCCCTGAATCGGTGAAGGCCGCCGCCGCGCTGTATCAGAAAGCCTGGGATCATGGCGTGCATTCCACCGCGGGCAGCGCCGCTGCCATCAATGCCAACGCCGATCTGTATGACGTGATCCTCAATCCCTTCGGCGCCAAGGACAATTCCCAGGTGGAGCTCAGCGATATTGCCCAGGGCGACGCCTATTACGAGGCTGTCCGGTTCGTGTTTGAAAACGGCCTGATGGAAGCCAGGGCCGAGGATGCCTTTGGTGTGGCGGAGGATGCCACGGTGGGCGAATGGGCCCTGGCCGTATACCAGCTGCTGGGCGGCGCGGGTTCCCAGGAGGAGGCCGTTGAAGCGCTGGCCTCGGTGGGCATGCTGGCCCCCGATTCCGATCCTGCTGCCGTCATGAGCCGCACCGATCTGATCGGCTCCTGCAATATTCTGTGTCAGCTGGCCCAGGTGGAGAACATGGACACCACCCTGCCCGAGAGCAAAAATGAAAACGCTTCCCGGGGGGATATGGCGCTGATCCTGATGCGGCTGAACGAGGCGGAATAACCAAATAGCTTCAGGCTGGGGGAGAGCTTGGCCGGCTCTCTCCCTTCTTTTTCATTTTCAGGTTCACAAATGGAAGAATCTGTGATATAATCCTTTTCGTTGAGGGAGTAACAGCCGCAGGAACGCGGGGCGTTGCCGTCAGCACGGAGCAATCCCGGCAGCGCGTGAAATTGTGAGACTCACGGTGTGTTTGCCGTGCTGCTCTCTTGGACGCGGGTATGGCAACGGCCATATTTTTTTATTTGGAGGCGTTTGCGATGAGTCAAATGACGCTGGCCCTGATCCTGTTTGCAATTATGTATGTGCTGCTGCTGATCCTGTCCGATCACCGGTGGATCATTGCCCTGGCGGCTGCCGCCTTGTTCATGGCGCTGGGCATCCTGCCGGTGAAAAACGCGATGGGGGCCATTAACTGGAATGTGCTCATGATGCTGGGCGGCACCATGGCCACGGTGGAATTGTTCATCCAGAGCAAAATGCCCGCCCGTATGGCGGAGGGGCTGCTCAGGATCACGCCCAATGTGAAATGGGCCATTGTGGCGCTGAGCCTGTTCAGCGGATTGATTTCGGCCTTTGTGGATAACGTGGCCACCGTGCTGATGGTGGCGCCCGTGGGACTGGCGGTG
Source organism: Clostridia bacterium (assembly GCA_017469605.1). GTDB lineage: Bacteria > Bacillota > Clostridia > Christensenellales > Aristaeellaceae > SFMI01. The sequence continues at coordinate 2,134 of JAFUGB010000323.1, read as the reverse complement.
GCAAAAAAGATCAAAACGAATCCGATCCCCGTGATCATTGCCATTGCCGTGTCCAGCAACCTGCAGGGCGCGGCCACGCTGGTGGGGGATACCACCTCCATCCTGTTGGGCAACTACGCGGGGATGGGGTTTAATGACTTTTTCTGGTTCCGTGGCCGGCTGGGCATATGCGTCGCTGTGGAGGCCGGCGCGCTGATGACCGTGCCGGTGCTGCTGTGGCTGTTCCGCAAGGAAAACGCCCGGGTCAACGGCGAAGTGACCACCCAGGTGCAGGACTATGTGCCCACCGCGCTGATGCTGGGCACAATATTGCTTCTGATTGCGGCATCGCAGTTCCCCAATAAGCCTGAACTGACCAATGGCTATATCTGCTGCGGCCTGGCGCTGCTGGGCATCCTCTATGAAGTGCTGCGCCAGAAGGACAGGAGCGTAGCGGTAAGCACGCTGAAGGCCATTGATTTTAAAACGCTGCTGCTGCTGGCCGGGCTGTTCATGGTAATCGAAGGCATGACCGGGGCCGGCGTGATCGATGCCATTGCTCAGCTGTTTGTCAAAGCGGGCGGCGGCTCCGTGGCGCTGATGTTTGTCATGATCGTGGGCGTTTCTGTGCTGCTCAGCGCGTTCATTGACAACATTCCCTATGTGGCAACGATGCTGCCCGTGGTGACGGGAATTTCGGCGCTGCTGGGCATCGAACCCTACCTGTTTGATTTTGGCCTGCTGATCGGCGCCACCCTGGGCGGCAATATCACGCCCATCGGCGCCTCGGCCAATATCACCGGTATCGGCATCCTGCAAAAGGAAGGCTATAAGGTGAGCACAAAGGACTTCATCCGCATCGGCATTCCCTTTACGCTGGTGGCGGCCGTTACCGGCGCGCTGGTGGTCTGGCTGGTGTGGGCGTAAGGAGAAAGTATGGATTGCTATCTGATCCGGGAAACCCTGATTCCCTGTGAGCTCAGGGACCTGCGCGGCGCCGGCGTCCCTTATGTGGCTGTGATGACGCGGGAGGAGTGGAGCGAGCATCGGGACAGCTTTGACATGGGCATTGATATCGAGGTGGACACAGCCAGCATTGGGGAAACGCAGGCGCTGGTGAACTGGGATTCATTGACAGGCACCCTGTCCATTCCTGATCGGGAGGATATTTCCGGCCCGCGGACCGCATTGGCCTTTGCGCTGGACGAGAAGGGCGTGGTGCTCATTGACGGCAGCGGCCGGGCGTCGGATTGCGTGCGGAAGCTCAGCGGCACAAAAAAATGGCGGCTGCCCAGCCTGGAGCGGTTCCTTTATGACTGCCTGGAATTTGTGATCTGCAGGGATCTTCGCCTGCTGGAGGGCATGGAAGCCCGGCTCAATGCCCTGGAAGAGGATATCCTGAACCAGCGGGTGCGGGCCTATCCCGCCGCGCTCAACGATATCCGCGGCGATTTGCTGGACCTGCGGGTGCACTATGAGCAGCTCATTGATCTGGGACAGGAGCTGGAGGAAAACGAGAACGGCTTTTTTAAGGAAGAGAACCTGCGCTATTTCCGCCTGTTTACCGAGCGCGTCACGCGCCTGCAGGATACCGTCAGCGGCATGCGGGAGTATTGCGGCCAGCTTCGGGATTTGATGCAAACGCAGCTGGATGTGAGACAAAACAAAATCATGACGGTGCTCACGGTGATCACCACCATTTTCATGCCGCTGACGCTGATCGCGGGCTGGTACGGAATGAACTTTAAATACATGCCGGAGCTGGAATGGCGCTATTCCTATCCCGCGTTGATTGTGATTTCAACCGCTATTGTAGCGGCGTGCCTCTGGTGGTTCAAAAAGAAAAAATGGTTATGATTTATAAAAAGCGGCAGCGTGGAATGACACGCTGCCATTCTTTATGGCCGCAAATAGCAGAAAAACTTTTTATACTGATCCCAGATAAAAACTGTACAAACAGAAATTGGTGGGGGAACGATAAGGGCCTGCGCGGCCCTTAAGATCCTGCGGCAAGGGATTTCATCCCTTGCATCCCACCGGGCGAACCGGCTTAAAAGAAACAACAAACAATTTGCGCCTGTAACTTGAATGTAGCAAAGAGAGCTTCCGGGCAAAAGAAAACCCGTTGGCCAGCCGAAAAATAAGTTTACTTATT
>JAFUGB010000322.1 GCA_017469605.1 Clostridia bacterium | reverse complement strand
CTGATCAGGAAAGCGGCGGCAAACATGACCAGAAAGGTAACGGGATAGCCTGTGCCGTAAGCATAGAAGGTGAAGCGCGGCGTGGTAAAAAGAAGATCGAACAGCAGCACGCTGACCACGGCCCAGACCAGGCTGAACGCCCGGTGCGCCGTGCTGATGGACACAATCAGCAGCCCCAGCAGATAAACCATGATGATGTTGGCGTCGGTAAACCCCAAATGGGAAAACAGAAAACCGATCAGCGTGCAAAGGCCCAAAGCAACCAAAGAAATCCCAGTATCTATCACAGCCCGTTTTCGATTGCTTTCCGGGGCTTTCCGGGCCACATACACCCTGGTTCCGTGGTCGGGAATGATGAAATAGTCCAGATCGGGCGCATAGTTGATCAAACGGTCTGTCAGAGACCGCTTCCTGCGGAGCAGGCCGCCCACCGTATTGGTCTGGCCGATCACGATACAGGAAACATCGGACAATCGGGCATATTCAGCAATTTGATAGGGGACATCGTCGCCAATCGCCGTTTCTATTTTGGCGCCCAGCTTTTCCGCCAGATTCATGTTGCTGCGCAGGCGCTTTTTATCATCGCCGGGCAGCTGCGCGTAGCCAGGCGTTTCCACAAACAATGCGGAAAAAGTGCCCTGAAAGGCAGCGGCGATCCGGGCAGCGGCGTGGATCACTTTGGCGTTGGAGGTCGATGAAGAAAGGCAGACCAGGATGTGGCTGTTTTGCCGGTTATTTTTGCTGCTGCTCATCCGCTTCCTCCTCTTCACCCTTCACGTGTTCATTCAGAAACCGATCCACCCGATCCATGATCCAATCGCCAAGGATTCCTATGAGCAGGAAGGCTGCGATCAAAAGCGCTTTCGTCATGTATGGACCACTTCCTTACAGGAAGCATTTTTTATATTCGGAAACATTTTTGTATATCCTTCCATTTTCCGAGCACCAGGATCGTCTGATTCTGTTTTAATTGTGTATCGCTGGTCACTGCCATGCTGGGCGTTCCATTGTTTCGCACGGCCAGTAGATTCAGATTGTATTTTTTCCGAATGTCCAGCCCGCCCACGGTTTTCCCGTCCCATTCCGCCGGAACGGATACATCGTAAATGGCGAATTCATCATCCAAAGCAATATAATCCAGAATATGATCGGATGTATATCGAATGGCCGTCCAGGCCGCCAGCTGCTCCTCCGGGTACACCACGCCGTCCGCGCCGTTGCGAAGCAGAAATTGCCGCTGCACATTCCTGGAAGCCCGGGCGATCACCTTTTTCGCGCCCAATTCCTTCAGATAAGAGGTAACGATCAGGGAGCTTTGGAAATCATCCCCGATGGCGACAAAGCATACGTCATAGTTATCTACCCCCAGGGAACGCAGAAAGGCTTTGTTGGTCGCGTCCCCGATCTGCGCGTCGGTGACCAGCGGCAGCACGTCGTTGATCCTTTGCTCGTTTTTGTCAACGGCCATCACCTGATGATGCAGCTCGTTCAGCTTTGCCGCGATATGGTTTCCAAAGCGTCCCAAACCAATCAGCAAAATGGATTTCATGGTTTTTCCTCCTTTAGCCTACTGTGATTTTTTCCAATGGCAGCGTGCTTTGAGCTCCTTTTTTGACCGACTGCGCGGCATAGATCAGCGTAAGGCCGCCAACCCTGCCCAGGAACATCAATACAATCAGGATCAGCCTGGAAGCCGTAGAAAGCCAACTGGTGATCCCCAGGGTGAGCCCGACGGTTCCGATGGCGGAAGCAGTCTCAAACAGGCAGCTCATGAGGGGCAGCCCTTCGATCCGGCTGATAATCAAGCCGCTTATGAAAAACAGCAGCAGATACATCATCAGGATG
>JAFUGB010000321.1 GCA_017469605.1 Clostridia bacterium | reverse complement strand
ATTGCGCAATTCACCGGTCAGACAATCCTCTTTCGCCGCACCAGATCGCGTCATAGCCTACACCGTCGTTTGAAGGGTATCGCAGGTTTACTTTGAAAATTGGCGTATCGCCATCCATGCAGCAAAAGATGGTTGTTTCATAAGCGCCTTCTCTTCCCACAGCTTGTCGCACAACAATTTCCGCATTTCCCGTACCGATCTGTCCTTCTGGCAGCAAACAGTATCCCGCTTGCAAATAGCAACGCTGGTTATCCGTTTCGGGCGTAAGGCAATTGATCATCTGCGCAAATTCAGGCCAAGCTTCCAGAGACCAATTACTCTTTTCGCCATACCGATCTTCCACGATGCGTTCTGCCGACGAAAATGATTCTGCTTTCTGGATTTCTCCATGGAAACCGGATTCGCTGATATCCACCACTTCGCCAGCCCGGTATTGGAAAAACCATTCTTCGATCCGCCATTGTTCATTGAATTCGACGGGCAGATCAGCGTCATATTCCTCGTTCAGTTTTTTGGCGGCGTATGCCCTGGCTTCGGACACCGTCATAGAGCAATTAGTTCATCTAACAAAAACAAACGGTTTGTTTGAATCCGTCCCGTGTTGAGCGCGGCCGCAAGATTCTCAACGCCACCGTCAAAGCTGCCGGCGCCATTGCCGCTGCGTCTGCTACTGCCATCACCCTCAAGAACAACTGGGAAACGATTTCCGGTTGGTTCGGCAAGTCCTAAAGCGAGTGGTGATTCTTTATCGTTGAGTCCCGCTTACAGTCCATCAGTATTTGAGCGGTTCTGGTCTATTCTGTTAAGTTCATCACCGGATTGGATTTGACAGATCGTTTTTATCAAATCATCCGCGTCGGACGTGCTGTACGTTAGCCAAAGATGCGCATATGAGAAACTTCCGCTTGCATCATCAAAGCCCCTATATGCCAAAACTGCCTTCGTGTTGCTGTCCCCATTCCATGTAGTGGTGCGATCGATTGTGACATCTCCTGTAAAGTATTCATAGTCATTGTTAGCAATTTCGCCTTCGCCATACAGGGAACTCATTTTCTGCTGCAGGTCTGAGTAGGCTTCTTCAACGTTTGAAACATTGAAACGATAGGCAGCAAGATAAAACTTGGATGATCCAATATTCTTCAGGATGATTCCATCTTCTACATCATAACTGCAGTAGATATCAATCTCATCTAACGGATATCCGGCCACAGAAACATCATAGAAGGAAGCAGGACAAATTCCAATCCAGCCCGAGGGATATTCAACATGTGATACCTCATTGATGTTCGAATAATCACCATTTAGATCATTCACAAGCAACATCTGGAATTCTTCCACTGCGTCAATTGGGACTTCCCCGCCAAAGGACGCTTGCACTTCAGATAAGCTGGAAAGCCAGGGTATTCCCCGAAACTGGATTTCATCTGCAAAACCGGAATTCGCACATACGAAAGCGATAATAAAGATGATGATAGTAGACAGCAGCTTCCTCATCCTGAACCAAAGCCCTCCCTATCGTTCAACATCGATTAACCCATATCCATTATATTTCATTTTCATTCAAACCACAAGACATCCTTTTCCCATAGGAACGTCCATCTTAGTTTCCACTGTGGATGTTACCCTGAGAATTTACGCAAATGAAAAAAAGCGATAAACACCCAGGGCAGCTATTTCAAATACCTTTGCCACGAAAAATCCTCCTTCAAAGGGCTTTACAACCCCCGGAGCGTGTTTTAAAATAGATGCAACAGGAAGACGAGTATGCAGTTTTTCTCTGTGCAGGTACAGAAAACAAACTATTGGAGACTGACATGACAGAAAACCGCCCCCTGCCGGAAAACGAAAACATCTATGAAACGCCTGCCCCATCCTATGGTACATCGCGGACAGGCAGGTAATCCGCTACAACGAGCTGAAACGAAAAGTGGCGGGCATCACGCCCGCCATGCTGACCAAGTGCCTGGTGGAATTGGAAGAAAACGGGCTGATTTTCCGCACCCAGTACAACACTATCCCGCCCAAGGTGGAATACGCCCTAACGGAGCAGGGAAAGGCGCTGCTGCCCACGCTGAATGCGCTGTACCGCTGGGCGTAAAACAGGATGGGGCAAGAAAGAACGATGATTTGAGGGGGAGAAAATGATGAATTTCAAATGGACAAGGGAACCCGCTGAATACACCATTACGGACGGAAAAATCACGATCACGACCGAGCCACATACCGATTTGTGGCAGCGGACGTACTATCACTTCCGTAATGATAACGCTCCGGTGCTCCAAACGGAAACAGAGGAGAAGTTTTTCTCCTTTATCGTGAAAACCGATTTCTCCGGCAGCCATCACCGCTTCGACCAGTGCGGCATCGTGATGTACATAGACAGCGAAAACTGGCTGAAAGGCTCAGTGGAGTATGAGAATGAACAGTTCCAGCACCTTGGTTCTGTGGTCACCAACCACGGCTATTCCGACTGGGCGACCACGGCCATTCCCGCCGATGTGAAAACCATGTGGTATCGGTTCAGCCGCCGGGAGGATGATTACTGCATCGAATGCTCGCCAGACGGAGAGAATTTCAGCCAGATGCGCGTCTGCCATATGTGGGAAGGCGCGGGAAAGATCGCCTTCGGCCTTTACGCCTGCAGCCCGGAAGATTCCAGCTTTACCGCCGTTTTTTCGGATATGCAGATCACGGAATGCGCATGGAAAGCCCATGATGGCCAGAAGCCGGACGAAACTTAATCTGCAAGGAGCAGGAGATAATGAACAATATTGAAAGACGGGATCAGCAGATCCTTTACATTTCGGATGAGGCCGTATTTGAGGAACTGAAGAAATGCCGAACCATCCTCCAAAAACTCAACTTTATGGATCGCGCGGATTTTGAGGGGATCGCTGCCGTTGTAAAGGAACTGCTGGGTTCCTCGGAGGGCGCGTTTATCAATCCGCCGTTTTACTGCGATTATGGCAGCCACATCCATGTGGGAAAAAACTTTTTCGCAAATTATAACTGCACGATCATTGACGTTGCTCCGGTTACGATTGGCGATAACTGCCAGATGGCTCCGAATGTGGCCATTTATACCGCAGGGCATCCAGTGCATCCCGCCGCGCGGAATACGGCGTATGAATACGGCATTGAGGTCACAATTGGAGATAACGTCTGGATCGGCGGAAATACGGTGATCCTGCCGGGCGTGCACATCGGGGATAATGCGGTCATCGGCGCTGGCAGCGTGGTTACGAAGGACATTCCCGCCTGGTGCGTCGCCGCCGGGAATCCCTGCAGGGTCATCCGGGAGATCACGGAGGAAGACAGAAATTATTATTTCAGACATATCCCCATTGACAGTGAGGCGCTCCGCCATATGCGGGAGATGTGGGAAAACAGCAGCGATCCCATTCGTTTCCCATCTGCGGAGCATTGACAGGCTTGAAGGTACATAGGAGGAGGAAAAGGAATCCCCTGGCCGTACCGCGCTGGATGCGTATTTGAGGGACGAACCCTATATGGGGCGAGCGTCTGGCAGAAGATCGAGGCCGAGACCATGAACGTTGGTGCTGGCGAATGGGGAGAAAAGGGCCTGAATCGGGATTTGAAGGAGAACAACACGCAATGCTTCTTATCAAAAATTTGGAAACGCCAAGATTGACGATTCGTTCTTGGCAGAAGTCCGATAAAGACTTTACACTGTCTCTATGGGGAGACAAAGAAAACGGAAAGTATATGAGTGACCCTGTCCGTGAGAACATGGATGAAGCGTATCTTAAATGTATCGATGAGATGGAAGACAACCCAGAGGGGTATTATCTGAATTGCTGAATGGAAAGCAGATGGTATGCCTGTCGGTACCTGTTGCATATTCCCTGAAAACGGGAATTACGATATTGGGTATTGCATCTCAAAGGACCATTGGAAAGAAGGCCTTGGAACTGAAGTGATTGATGCCATCATTCGCTGGGTCAAAACGGAAGGCGGCAAATCCATCGCGGGAGAAGTGGCGGATATCAATCTCGCGTCGATTGCGCTTCTTCACAAATTTGGATTTGACGGGGGAGAATACGCGCTTTCTTCCCGGGGAAAAAGCTGCAAAGAAGCCAGCTGCAAAGAGCTGCAAAGAAGCCAGCTGCAAAGAAGCCAGTTGGGTTTCGGTCGCCTGCCGAGCTCCCGGCCATCAAAAAAGCAGGAGGCCAGCCGGGAAAATGAACTCGTTCATTTTCCGGTCTGTTCGCCTGCTTTTTCCTGTGCGCTTTGCGCACAGGTTGGCCAGCTTTGCTGGCCTGCCCGGGAGCGGGTCTTTGCGTTCAAATTGCCTGGTCGGGGCAATTGTTTGATTGCGTCCAACTGGCTGTCGCCGCCGAGGTCCAGGAGATGAAATCTCCTGGTGCGGGGTCTTAGGGGCCGCACAGGCCCCTAT
>JAFUGB010000320.1 GCA_017469605.1 Clostridia bacterium | reverse complement strand
CTCGGTCAAAATGCCGGCGGCTTTTTTTCCCGACAAAAAGATATCGTTTACCCAATTGACCTGGGCCGGTTGCCCGGATACGGCCTCAATGGCCTCGCAGACGGCCACGGCGGCAAAGGCTGTAATCACGGTGGGATTTTCAAAGCGCAGCTTTTCCGGGCGCAGGACCAGGCTGATATACAGCCCATCCCCGGCCGGCGAAAAGAAGGGACGGGCATACCGGCCGCGGCCCGCCGTCTGGCCTTCGGCCACGATCACCGTTCCGTGGGGCGCGCCGGCCACGGCCATTTCCTTGGCCGTTTGATTGGTGGAAGGCAAAACGGGAAAGACGCTGATCTGATCGGCGTAGGGCAGGCAGACATCTGATAAAAAGGGCTTGATCCCTGCCGGGGAAAGGATGTCGTTGTCCTCTGAAAGGCAGTAGCCTTTCCTGTTGACGGCGATGATTTGATAGCCGTCCCTGCGCAGCTCCTGGATGGCCTTCCATACGGCGTTTCGGGAAACCGCCAGGGCGGCGGCCATGCTTTCCCCCGATACGCTGTGGCCCCGGCGCTGCTCCAGCTGCTCCAATACGCGGCTTTTGGTGCTCAAAATCATCACCGTCCTTGCGGTTTTTCTGTTTTTATTATAATAAGCGGCCGTTTTGCCGTCAAGCTGGGGCCGGAGCGGAAATATTTTTTTCCGGCGGGAAACAAAATGCCGGTTTTGCTCGTCTTAATTGGCGTAGGGGGGAGGTGATCGGCATGGAGCGTGCCGCGGACGCCGGCATAGCCCGGGAGCAGGTGCTGGAAAGATGGGTAAAAACCTACGCGGGCCTGATCCTGAAAACCAGCTTTATTTACCTGGCCGATCATGATCTTGCACAGGACGCGATGCAGGATACATTTATAAAAGCGTGGAAATACCTGGCCGGAACCGGGGAACCGCTCATACAGAATGAAAAGGCGTGGCTGCTGCGCATCGCCATCAATACCTGCAAGGATTACCGGAAAACCCGGTGGTTCCGGCATACCGATCTCCGGGTCAGCCTGGACGATCTGCCGCCCCAATACACGGCCGCGCGCCGGGAGGATCGGGAGCTGGTGATCGAAATTGGCCGTCTGCCCGATAAATACAAGCAGCTGGTGCTTTTGTACTATTATTCCAATTTAACGCTGGAAGCCGCGGCGGAGGTGCTGGGCATCTCCAAATCCACCGCCGGCAAGCGATTAAAGCGGGCCGAGGAAATGCTTCGGCGCAGCCTGGCGGGAGGTGAAGCGCAATGAAGGATATGCTGCTGCAAAAGCGCGTTGAAAATGCCATTGACCGTTCGCTGTCTTCGCTGGAGCCCTCGGCTTACCAGTGCGGCATCATTACGGACAGGGCCATGGCAGGCAAGCGGACAAGGCGAAGGCTGCCCCTGGGCCTGGTGCTGGCGGCGATCCTGCTGCTGATCACCGCAACGGCGGTGGCGGCCACGCTGCTTTCGCCCAGGGAGGTATTGGAGCAGGTGGCCGTGCCGCTGGCCCTGGAAAACCGGCAGTCCAGCATTTACAGCCATGAAGAATTGGCCGAGCTGCTGCGTGCCCTGGATGAAAACGGCATTACGCTGGATGAAAACCGGCAGATCGTGCGGGCCTTCAAGGCCGGCCACGGCTACTGGGAGGCCGAAACCGTCCGGGCCATCTGCGAAAGCGCCTTTGGCGAAGACCTGCCGGACTGGACGCTGGAGGAAAAGCACGTGTACGGCGAAGCCTGCGCCCAGATCGGTGAATCGGCCGTCAACCCTTACCTGCTGCCCGGGGAGGACGATATGACCCAGGCTGAGGCCGCTGCCTTTGCCGCCCGCGCGCTGAAGGAAAAATACGGCGTTGACCTGCCCGCTGAAAGCAGCGACCGGTGGCACGTCAATGTATGGTTCATGTACAGCTGGGACGACCGGGCGGCGGATTACGACCTGAACCGGGCCGAATGGCAGTTTGAATACAGCAAGCCGGCGGGAGGGTTTATTTACGGCGTACAGTTTGGCCGCGGCGGCGAGTGGGTTGAATGCAGTCAGTGGCCGTATCAGGAGCTGCTGGAGCAGGCCGAAACGATCACCGACGTGCTGTTCATCCTGGAGGAGCGGGAAGGCCCGCGGGAGGGCTGGGATATGGAAACCTGGGCCGAACTGGGGCAATATGTCCAGGCCTTGCCCCCGGCCCGGGCCAGCGAATGGCTGTATAAGCAAGCCGGATATCGCCAGCCGCCCATCGGGAGCGTGGCGCCGGAGCAGGCTTTGGCGCAGGCCCGAAAAGCGCTGGGCCTGGATGAAAATACCCGGGGCAGCATCCTGTGCTGCACCGATCGGGAGATGCCCATCTATAAGGCCACGCTGGGCGAGGGAGACAAGCGCTGGTGCGTGGAATTGGGCTGCAAAACCGGCGCGGTCCGGGATAAACGGCCGTATGTGGAGGGGGTGGACGACCCCATGACGCCATACGCGCCCTTCTCGCTGCTGGGCGCCGCGCCGCGGTTCGGCCAGGATGACGCCGACCGGCGCCGGCAGGCGTTTGAAGCGGCGCAGGCCGAAAAGGAACAGCTTTACCAGCGGCAGTACGGCCTTGACTGGCACTTCTGGCCGCCGGAAAAACAGGTGGAGGTATATCCCGATTATTATATCAGCGTTCCCACCCAGGCCGAATACCAGCAGGCCGTGGCAGCGGCGCTGGCGGCCATCCGCGCCCAGGAGGGCCAGGCGGCCATCGACGCCCTGGGCGAATACACCGTGGGCCTGATGTTTGACAAGCGCGAAACGGACGGCGGCCTCCGGGTGCATTGGGAGGTGTACATCACCACCGATCCCGACTGCCTGAGCGACGGCTGGCGGGTGCATTATATTGCGCTGGACGGCGAAACGCGGGAGCTGGAGGTGCTGCCGTCCAACGCCGAAAACGGCTGAGCGGCCGGGATATTAAAGGATGCTCTTTCGATACGCGGAGGGGGATTGGCCCATGTACTGCTTGAAAACCATGGCGAAATAATTGGGCGAACCAAAGCCGCACTGGGCGGCGATTTCATCGATGCTGTAATCGGTTGTGCTGAGCAGGCGGCGGCTCATGGCCATCCTTTCGTCGCGGATATAGTCGCAGAAGGATTGCCCGGCCAGGGCGGAAAAGATATGGCTCAAATATCCGCCGCTGATGTGCACGGCTTTTCCCACCGATTCCAAAGTCAGTTTATCGGCCAGATGCTCACGGATGTAGCTTCTGGCCTTTTCCATGTGGTTGCATATTTCCCGGCTGTCGGAGAATGCCCGGCGGTAATCGGCCAGCACCTTGATCCCGGCGCTTAAAATCGCGTCGTCGGTCTGCATGGCGTCCAGGTGCACCCGGTTTTCATAACAGCATTTTGTAAAGCTGATGTGCATGTAAAACTGAAAAAAATCATACAGGCTGCGGTTCAGCGAAGTGACCAGGATCATGCCATCCACCAAAGGGATGCCGTTTTCATGAAAGGAACGGATGTGCTTCATCCTTTCCCGCAGCATGCTGGAGGCGCTCTCCAGGCCGTCATAAGCCAGCGCCTCGCAGATGGAATGCAGATTATAGATCAATTCCAGGTAATCGCTGTCGTGATTATGGTCATGCTGCCGCATCGAAAGCCCTCCATCGCAAGATTTTATAGATTTTCCCCAAGATAATGCAGGCGGTTTGGGGTGGACGCATGCTATAATCTCGAGTGGTTAGCCTACACTAACACAATTATTTTATCTGTTTCGTTTCCCGTTGTCAATGGGCGCCAGGGGGCCGAAACGGCATGATCGGGGAAGCGCGTATGAGGAAAATCGCCATTTACGGAAAAGGCGGCATCGGCAAAAGCACCACCACATCCAATCTGTCGGCGGCCCTGTCCCAAATGGGGTATAAGGTGATGCAGGTGGGCTGCGATCCCAAGGCCGATTCCACCAAAGGGCTGATGCAGGGCCGGCGGATTCCCACCGTGCTGAACCAGCTGCGGGAAAAGAATGACGAACTGAAATTGCAGGATATTGTATTTGAGGGATACGGCGGCGTGCTGTGCGTAGAAAGCGGCGGGCCCACGCCCGGCATCGGCTGCGCGGGGCGCGGCATCATTTCGGCCTTTGAAAAGCTGGCGGAGCTGGAAGCCTTTGAAACCTACCGGCCCGATATCGTTATTTACGACGTGCTGGGGGATGTGGTGTGCGGCGGCTTTGCCATGCCCATTCGGGAGGGATACGCCCGGGAGGTGTTCATCGTTTCCAGCGGTGAAATGATGGCGCTGTACGCGGCGGATAACATTGCCCACGCGGTGCGCAATTTTGCTTCCCGCGGCTATGCCCGGCTTGGCGGGCTGATCCAGAACAGCCGAAACATCGAAAACGAAAACGCCATCGTGGACCAGGCGGCCCGGGAGATCGGCACGGAGGTGATCGCCCGCGTTCCCCGCAGCGGCGATATCCAGCGGGCCGAAGCGGGCGGCGGCACGGTATTTGAATGCGTGCCCGATTCGCCCATGTGCGGCATCTATCGCGGCCTGGCGGAAACGATCCTTGGATTGACGCAAGATGATGTGCAGGCATAAGCCTGCGTTCATACAAAAAAGGATAAAGGAGAAAAAACCATGAAGAAACTGATTTCCCTGCTCCTGGCCGTTTCCGTGCTGTTGGGCATGGCGGCCTTTGCATCCGCCGAAAATGAAAGCAAAACTTTGTACTATCCCGCTGCCCTGGTGGATGCCGAGGGTGAAACGCTGGTGCTGGACAAAACACCCGAACGCATTGTATGCCTGTCCAACGCCGCGCTGCAGGTGCTGGTGCGCAGCGGCGTGGTGCCCATGGCCATCACTTCGCTGAACGCTTCCGCCAATTTCCCGGACTGGGTCCGGGAGCTCCCCCAGATCACCATCAGCATGGGGTCGCTGGATATCGAAGCCGTGGTGGCCATGGAGCCCGACCTGGTGATCGTGGGCGAATACCAGAAAGAAAGCTATGGACAGCAGCTGGCTGACGCGGGCATTCCCGTGTACTATACGTTGGAAGGCCCGTCCATTTCCTATGAAGATACCAAGGATCAGGCCCGCGCCCTGGCGTTGAGCTTTGGCGATGAAGCGCTGGCCGAAGAAATCGCCGCCGAGTTTTCCGCGGTGGAACAGCGCGCGCTGGATTTTGCCGCCGCCCACGAAAAGCAGACCATGATGATTTTCTTTTCCGCTCCCGGGGCGTACCAGCAGACCAGCGCGGGATATCTGGGCGGCATGCTCAGCTTCCTTCCCTTTGAAAACCTGTCTGACGCGCTGGTTGGCAAGGATATGCCCACCGCCCCCATCGACGTGGAAACCTGCATCAGCCTGAACCCCGAAGTGATTTTTGCCATTTCTCCCATGGCCCGCACGGCGGAAATGCTCCAGGAACAGTTTGAGGAAGTGTTTCATTCCGATCCCGACTTGTGGAACCAGATGGACGCCGTTCGCAATGGCAAGGTGATTTACCTGAGCAACGAATATGTAACCAACAAGGGCATCCAGGTTAATGACAGCATGAACAAACTGATTGACCTGCTGGCTGAAACGCTGTGATTAATGAGCGGCGCTCATTATCAATAATCAATGAGAAAAGGAGAATAAAAATGAAGAAACTGCTTTCCCTGATCCTCGCCGCCGCTATGGCGCTGGGCGCGCTCAGCTTCGCCGCCGCGGAAGGGACCGCTGTCACCATTGAATATCCCGAAAACATGCAGGCCCTGGGCTATACTGAGCCTGTCATACTGGAAAAAATGCCTGAGCGCGTGGTGTCCATGAGCACCAGCCCCGTGCTGGCGCTGTGCAATTTGGGCGTGAAGATCATTGCCGCGCCGGCCTCTTCCGTTGTCACCTGGCCCGAATCCATGGCGGACGCCGTGCTGATGCAGCTGGCCCACAATACAAACTTCGATATTGAAACCGTCGTTGCCATGGAGCCCGATCTGGTGATCCTGGGCTACACCAGCGCCGATACCTACGGCAAGGTGCTGTCCGAAGCGGGCATCCCCGTGTATTATGTGGACGCCGGCCACACCGTTTCCTATGATTCCATCAAAGCCCAGACCGTCGCCCTGATCGACGCTTTCGGCAAGGACAGCGAGGCGGGCAAAGAGATGATGCGGGCCTTCGCGGAGCTGGAGGACAAGCTGGCGGCCGCCAAGGACAAGCTGGCGGACAAAACCGTGATGGTGCTGCAGAGCGCGCCGCCCGCCCATTATATCCAGACGGTCGGCGGCACCCTGGGTTCCATGGCCGCAATGATCGGCCTGTCCAATGTATATGAAAGCATGGCGCCCATGGCCCAGATCGACTATGAAACCGCCCTGGACCTGCATCCCGACATGGTGCTGGCTGTGGGCATGAGCCCCACCGGGGAAGCCCATAAGGCCCTGATGGAAGCGGACTTCGCCAACAACCCCGAATACTGGAACAGCATCGAAGCCATCGCCAACGGCGATATCCTGTACCTGCCCGTGTACTTCATTTCCTCCGCCGGCATCAACGTGGTGGATCATATCAATGAACTGGCGGATCTGGTGCTGGCTCATTTCGGCCTGTAACGGAGCTGTTTGTACGGAGGGGGATGCAATCTCCCTCCGTGCCATTCTTTTGCTTGGAGCATACCAATGAGTAAATCTTCCAAACGCAAGGTCAGCGCCCTGCGGGTGGGCACCGTTTGGCTGATCCTGGTGATCGCGCTGGGGCTTTTGTCGCTGGTGGCCATCAATGTGGGCAGCGCGGGCTATTCCGTCCGGCAGATCGTGGACGCCCTGCTTTCGCCCGAGAAGAGCACGGTGAAGGTGATCGTGGTCAATCTGCGTTTGCCCAGGCTCCTGCTGGCGCTTTTGATCGGCGCGTCCCTGAGCGCCGCCGGGGCGCTTTTACAGTCCGTCATGCGCAATCCCCTGGCCGATCCCGGCACCATCGGCGTATCGGCGGGCGCGGGCACGGCGGCCACCACCATTTTGCTTTTGTTCCCGCAGATGACGGGCGCCGTGCCGCTGTTTGCCTTTGGCGGCGCGGCCCTGGCATGCTTTCTGATCTACACCATGGCCTGGAAGGAAGGGATCGATCCCACCCGCATCATCCTGTCCGGCGTGGCCATCAACAGCGTGCTGGGCGCGTACAACAGCCTTTTGCAGATGCTGCATTCCGACAGCCTGGAGGGCGTGCTGGCCTTTATGAACGGCAGCCTGTCCGGGCGCAGCTGGAGCCATGTGCATACGCTGAGCATCTACGCGGGCATCGGATTGGTGCTGGCGTTTTTGTGCATCAAGGGCGCCAATACCCTGCAGCTGGGGGATGAAATGGCCAAATCCCTGGGCGTCAACGTAAGCTGGACCCGGGTGCTTTTATCGGCTGTTTCGGCTTTCCTGGCGGCGGCCACGGTATCGGTGGCCGGCATGATCGGCTTTGTGGGCCTGGTGGTGCCGCATATCGCCCGGCTGCTGGTGGGCTCGGATTACAAGCAAATGCTGCCCACGTCGGTGCTGCTGGGCGCGGTGGTGCTGCTGGCGGCCGATACCGTGGGCCGCACCGTCGTGCCCGGGATGGAAATCCCCGTGGGCATCGTCATGAGCGTTACCGGCGGCCCCTTCTTCCTTTACATGCTCAGAAAGCGGGGAAAAGTACGTGGAAATTAAAGGCGAACAACTGAAGGTGGGCTATGGGGATTATACGGTGATCCAGGGCATGGACCTCCATGTGCAGTCCGGCAGGATCACCTCCATCATCGGCCCCAACGGCAGCGGAAAATCCACGGTGCTCAAGGCCCTGACCCGCCTGCTGCCCTATAAAAGCGGCATGGTGCGGGTGGACGGCCGGCCCCTTTCCTCCTATTCGCCCAAGGAGCTGGCCCGCAATATCGGCGTGCTGCCTCAATTGCATTCCGCGCCGCCGGATTTCCTGGTCAGGGAGCTGGTGGGATATGGCCGGGTGCCATACCAAAAATGGTACCAGCAGAACACCGAGGAAGACCAGCGGGTGATCGACTGGGCCATGAAGGCCACGGGGGTGTATCCCCTCCGGGAAAAATCCATCCGGGAATGCTCCGGCGGCGAAAGCCAGCGGGTGTGGATCGCCACGGTGCTCACCCAGCAGCCCCAGATCCTCTTCCTGGATGAGCCCACCACCTACCTGGATATCGCCCACCAGCTGGAAACCATGCGATTGGTAAAAAAGCTGAACCGGGAAAACGGCATCGGCGTGGTGATGGTGCTGCATGACCTGACCCAGGCCCTGGACGTGAGCGACTGGATCGTGGTGATCAAAAACGGCCGGAAATACGATGAGGGGACGCCGGAGGATGTGATCACCGCCAAAATGATGAAGGAAGTATACGATGTGGATTGCGATATCATCCACGTGCCCGGACGGCGCAAGCCGCTGATTGCGTACAAGGAGATCGGATAAATCATGGACGGAAAAGAACTGCTTGCCCGGCTCAAAACGTTGAGCCGGATCGAAGATCCCCGCAAGGATATCCACGGTCTCACCTACGCCCAATTTCCCGGTACCCATTGCCCGCTGATGGGCGCGGCCATGGCGGTGCGGGGCATCAAGGGCGCGGTGATGATGATCGTGGGAACCGACGAATGCGCCTATTACACCAAGCATATGACCATCCACAGCGAGGACTGGGGCGGGCTTGCCGGGCGCTGCGTGTCGGTGACCATCGACCAGCATGACATCACCTTCGGCTGCGCGAAAAAGACGGAAGCGGCCTTTGCGGAGCTGATGGCGGAGCAAACGCCCGAGGCGGTGTTCATCGTCACCACCTGCGTGCCGGAAATCATTGGAGATGATTTTGACGCGGTGGCCGACGCCATGGCGGCGCAATACGGTGTGCCCGTCATGGCGGTGCATACCGAGCATTTTAAATGCGAAAACCATATGCCCGGCGTGGAGCGCACCATTACCGCCTGCTTCGGCCTGATGGAAGGGCAGGAAAAGGACGGCAGCGTGAACGTGATCGGCCAGCGCATGGGCCGCTTTGAGGATACCGAGCTTTTCCGGGTGCTGGGAAACGCTGGCGTGCGCGTGGGGGCGCAGCTGCCCAGCGGCTGCACCGTGGAGGAGATCAGGCGCGCCCCCGCCGCCCAGGTGAACATCGTGGTCAACGATATCGGCTTGCCCCTGGCAAAAAAGATGCGGCAGAGGTTTGGCA
Organism: Clostridia bacterium; assembly: GCA_017469605.1. GTDB lineage: Bacteria > Bacillota > Clostridia > Christensenellales > Aristaeellaceae > SFMI01. The sequence continues at coordinate 4,364 of JAFUGB010000320.1, read as the reverse complement.
CGCCCTACGTGTTTTTTGATAAGTTTGTTGATCCGGCCCGCATCGCCGCGGCCTATGAAAACCTGTTCGGTTTCCTGAAGCTGCCCATGCCGGAGGAGCTGGCCGCGTTGCGCCAGGCCGCCGAAAAAGCGGCGGCGGAGGCAAAAGAACAGCTGCGGGGCGTCACCTTTATGTACGGCAATACGCCCTTCCGCTGCCTGGAATGCTGCGCCTTTATGGCGTCCATCGGCATGGTGCCCCAGCTGATCCAGTGCCACGGCATCCACGCGGAGGACGCGGAAGACGTGCGGCGCATTCTTTCCTCGGCCGATCCCTATATGACCCAGGCGGCCAACATTTCGCCGCTGCAATACATCTATGACGAGCTGCATCCCATGCTGTACCTGGGCCATGAATATCCCATGCGCCTGCGCAAAAAGGGCATTGCCCAAGTGCATACCGATATGGGCGGCGGCATGCTGGGCTATGAGGTGACGCCGTACCTGGTGAAGCAATTGCTGGCTTCCGCCGAGGAAGCCAGGGAAATCCGAAAAGGAGGAATGCCCCAATGAGCCTGACCCGGTTTTTGCCCACGCCCAGCGACCGCATGGGCATTCTGTGGAGCCTGCTGACCGTTGAGGACAGCGTCATCGTGGAATACGGCCCGGCGGGCACCACCCATTTCAGCATGGGCCTGTTTGGCGAACTGGGAATTGAGCAGGAAAACCGCCTGTTTACCACGCACCTGCGGGAAGAGGATGTGGTCATGGGCGATACCAGCCGCCTGGAAAACGCCATCAAAGAGGTGGACGAAAACTTCCATCCCGCTGTGATCTTTGCGGTGGCCTCTTCCTGCTCCGCCGTGATCGGCACCGACCTGCGCGGCGTATGCACCATGGTGCAGCCCAAGGTGAAGGCCCGGCTGGTCACCTTTGAGCAGGGCGGCTTCCGGGGCGATTACGCCGCGGGCATCAAGGAAGCCTATCGCCTGCTGGCCGACCAGATGGTGAAGGCCGGCGCGGAGAAGCGGCCCGGCACCTATAACATTTTGGGCGCGTCCATCGGCGCGTATCGCTGCAAGGCGGACGTCCTGGAAATGGAACGGCTGATGAAGGAAGCCTTCGGCATGGAGCCGCACACCGCGCTGTGCCTGGAAACCGATTTGGAAAAGATCGCTTCCATGGGAGGCGCGGAGGTGAACCTGGTCATTCGCCAGGAAGCCTTGCCCGCCGCCAGGCTGCTGGAGGGCAAATGCGGCACGCCCTTTGTGTACGGCGCGCCCTACGGCTACCAGGGCACGCTGGACTGGCTGGAAGCCGTGGGCCGGCAGATCGGCAGGCCGGTGAATCCCCGCCTGGCGGGCGAGCTGAAAAAGCGGGCCATGGAAACCGCGCAGTACCGCATGTATGGCCGGATGCTGCGCAGGGACAAGACCCAGGCTGTGCTCTGCGGCGAATACGAAGCGGTAAAGGGCCTGGGCGCGTTCCTCGGCGGCATGGGCATTGCGCCGACGCGCCAAATCAGCGCGCACAGCCTGGCGCCTTTGGAAAACGCGGAGGAGGGCGTGCAATACCTGCCCGCCGAAAAGGAGCGCGTCGATCTGATGCGCTCCCTGCACCGTACCCTGGTGCTGGCTGACGATACCGCCCGCCGCCTGCTGGAGGGGGACAACACCTTTATCCGCATCGCTACCCCCCTGGTTGATGGGGCGCAGGTGGCCGTCCATATGCCCCTCATGGGCCCGCGGGGCGCGGACATGGTCCTGGAAACGGTGGAAGCCTATTTTAATACGCTGAGGTGAACAAGCATGAAAGTTCAGGTGATTTATCACAGCCTGTCCGGCTGTACCGAAAAGCTGGCCAGGGGCATCTTTGAGGGGCTGAAGTGCGAAAATAAAACCCTTCATAACCTGGCGGACGGCACCCCCGAAATTGACGGCGACGTGATCCTGCTGGGGTATTGGGTGGACCAGGCCGGCCCCTGCAAACCCATCAGGGAATTGGCGGAAAGCCTGAGCGGCAGGCATGTGGGGCTGTTTTGCACCATGGCCTTCTGGTGCGACGCCAGCCACGGCACCGCCTCCCTGCATAACGGCGCGGCGTGCGTACAGGAAAAAAATACCGTCATCGGCGGTATCGCCGTCAACGGTCATATGAGCCAGAAGATGATCGATATGTTCCGCGCCATGGGGGCCGGCCCCCACAGCGCCAATCCCGCCAGCGAGGCCCGTTGGGCGCTGATGAAGGACCATCCGAGCGCCTGCGAGATCGCCCTGGCCGCCGAACGGTTCAATGAGCGGATCGCGCTGCTGGAGATCCTGTCCCAGCGGGATATCGCCTTCCCCAGCGTTGCCATCTGACCTGCGCCCGGGCGGGCGCGGAGACGATAAAAAAAGACGCGCCCAATGCCTGCGCGGTCCCGGCGGACAGCGGCTGTTTTGCCTGGGCGCTTGAAAATGGACGGGATCACTCTTCCATCCTGCGGAAATACGTATGCCTGAAGGCGCTGGGGGTGGTGCCGGTGACTTTTTTGAAAATGCGGGAAAAATGGGAGGAGGAGCTGAAGCCCGTCATTTCGCCCGCCTGGGAAATGCTGATATCGGGACGGCAGAGCAGCGCTTTGGCCTTTTCGCAGCGGATGGCGTTATGATAGGAAAGCAGGGTCATGCCCGTGCGCTCCCGGAAGGTGCGCAGCAGGTAGCTGCCGTTTACGTACAGGGCCCCGGATACGGCGTTCAGCGAGAATTTATCGGCGCTGTGGGCGTCGATATACGCCTTGGCGGCCAGCACCAGCTCTTCCTTGGCGCCCTTCCAGCCCGGTCGGTCCGGGCGGCAGAAGGAGCAGGGACGGTAGCCCTGGGCCACGGCCTCGGTCAGGCTGTGAAAGGCCAATACGTTGCGCACTTCCCGCTCACGCTTGACGCAGGAGGGATTGCATACCGTTTTCTGGGCGATCAGGCCGCAGTACAGCTGCCCGTCATAGCGCCCGTCCCGGTCCCGGATGATCTGCCATTCTTCCTTGGTCATCGCATACGCCTGCTTTCATTATAAATAGTAGTTAGCGGTGTCTACCTCCTATATGTTAGCACAAACTAACCCAATGCGCCACTCCTTTTTTTATCAGGTCAATTTTGGACAAATTTTTGGACATAAGAAGTCAATATTGGAATAGCGCTGGAGGTTAGATTATGCTAACATATCGAATACAGGTTAGCATTAGCTAACGTTATTTGAAAGGAAGCCTTTGTGTATGAAGCGTAAAGCAGCCGCCTGGCAGGCCCTGATCTGCGCGCTGGTGCTGCTTCTCTCGGCCCTCCCCTTTGGGGCGTCGGCTGAGGAAGCCATATCCACCCGCTGGGCCGACGCGGCGGATGAAATCGATAAGTTCCTGGACGCCGCTTTTGAAGCCTACCTGGACGGCGATCCCAATACCGCCTACCAGAATGTGAGCAACGCGTATTTCCGGGTGTATGAAACCACCGGCTTTGAGCGCCAGACCATGAGCTACATCTCCGGCAACCGCAAGAACGCCGTGGAGATGCAGTTTTCGGCCTGCAAAGCCGCCGTTAAAAAGGAAAACGAAACCCTGGATACCAAGATTTCGGTCCGTTCGGCGCTGAGCAAGCTCAAGGGCATGATCCGCGAGGACGGCAACAAGCTGGCTGCCATGCAGGGCGGCGCCATCAGCGAAACCAAGTATTATCTGCGTGGCGAACTGGTGGCCTCCGATCCCTACACCGATTTCAGCGCCGATCCCAACGCCCCGGTCAAGTATGAAAACTGGTATGAGGCCGCCACGCTGGTGAAGGAGCTGCTGGATACCGCCTATATGGGCTATCTGGACAAGGACTTTGCGGCCGCCGACGATAACCTGAACACCGCGTATTATACGGTGTACGAGGAGTCGGGCCTGGACCACGCCATCTATACCGATCTGTCCCTCAAGGACAGGCTGGCCATGGAGAAGCACTTCAGCGGGCTCAAGAGCCTGGTGAGCACCGGCGAAACCAAATACCAGAAGAACAAGTACCGCACCTCCACCGACGCCGCCAAGAACGCCGTGCTGAAGTACGCCAAGGCCATCGATGCGAAAAACGAGGAAGCCGCCGCCGCGGCTGCGGCTGAGGCCGCCGAAGCGCTGGCCGCTGAGGTCACCGAGGAGACCAAGCAGTCCGATCCCCGGCTGCTCACCTTCCTGGGCGCCTTTGGCATCATCGTGCGCGAGGGCTTGGAAGCCATCCTGGTCATTGCCGCCATCATTGCCTACCTGGTCAAGAGCGGCAACGGCAAGAGCTTGAAAAACGTATACATCGGCGCCATCCTGGGCGTTGTGGCCAGCTTCGTGGCCGCGGCCATTCTGGCCTGGGCCAAGAGCGCCTGTGTGGG
>JAFUGB010000319.1 GCA_017469605.1 Clostridia bacterium | reverse complement strand
GCGAAGTTTGCCGTGGAAGAACCCACCGACGAACCCACCGACGAACCCGTGGATCATCCCCCCGTCAGGCCCGTCGTCCCCAAGCGGCCTGTTGATCCCGGCTACGATTACAAGTTCACCTTCACCAAGCTGTGGCAGGGCGACGCGGAGAAGAGCATCGATTGGACGCTCTATAACGCAAATGGCGGCGTGGTGCGCAAAGGCTTCAACAAAAAGGTGATCAGCGAAACCGAATGGCACTATGAAGCCTGGTTCGCCTCCGACGCGGGCTATTACATTGTGGAAAACGCGCCCGCCGGCTACAAGGTGCGCTATGAAAACGTGGGCGCGCACGCAGGCGAAACCGACCGCTGCTACAATGGCGGCACCATCATCAACTACAAGGTGCCCAAGACCGGCGACCGGGCCGACCTGCGGCTGTGGCTGGGCTGTGTGCTGCTGGGCTTGGCTGCCGTTTCCGCTGTGGCCTATACAAGCAAGCGCAGGAAAACGCATCAGTAATTCAAATCATCCGGGGCATATCAGGATGTGTTGGTATGCCCCGTTGCGGCAGGGGGATCGGAATGCAGCAATGGCAGCCACAGCAAGGCCGTTCAGGGCGGCACCGACGCGGCAGCCGTCGCCGGCGTTTGCGCTGGGGACGGCTGCTGGCGGTGGCGGCAGGGTTTACTGTGCTGCTGTTTGGGCTGGTGAAGCTGATCGGCTACGGCATGGACCTGATTTCCTCCCGCCAGGCCGCCAATAAGCTCCAGGCCATCTACTATGCCGCCCCCACGGAGACGCCGATCGCTGTAACGCCGGAGCCCACCGCCCTGCCTACCCCCGTTCCCACGCCCACGGAAACGGCGGCGCCTACCCCGTCGCCTGCGCCTGCGCAGTCGCCCATCCCCAGGCTGGCAGCCCTGGCTTACCCGCAAAATCCCAAGCTGCAAATCAGCAGCCGCTTCAAAGCCCTGCGCAAAGAAAGCAAGGATATTGTGGGCTGGCTGTCCATCCACAGGATGCTGGATGAAGCGGTGACGCAGCGGGACAACGTATATTACCTGGATCATGACGCCACGGGCAACAGCAACGTCAACGGCGCGCTGTTCCTGGATTCCGCCATCGGCCTGAAATCCCGGCCTTACACCTATATCATCTACGGCCACAACATGAAAAACGGGACCATGTTCGGCAGCCTGCGGAACTACGAGAACAGCACTTTTTATCACAACGATCCGTTTATCACCTTCGATACCCTGTATGAAAGCGGGCGGTATGTGATCTTTGCCGCGGGCAGCGTGAGCACCGAGGAGCACGGCAACAATTACGTGGATTTCTTTTCCCTTCGCTCTGCCAACATTCCGGAACGCCAGGCGGCCATCGACGTCCTGATTTCGGCGTCGGTGCATACCTGCACGGTGGATGTGCAGGCCGACGATCAGCTGCTGGTGCTGGTGACCTGCGTGGAAAAGGATGAGGAGCGCCGGGTGGTCGTCGCTCGCCGCATCCGGGAGGACGAGGATGAAGCGGAGCTCAAAAAGCTGGTGCAGAAAAGCCGGAAAAAACAGTGAAATCTTGAAGCGGCGTCATATGGGCCGCTTCCTGATGAAAAAAGAAGGGAGAGAGAATGAATGAAAAAGCTTGCACTGGCCGTCCTGGTGCTTTTGCTGGGCTGCATGCTTTCTGCGGCGTTGGCGGACACCTATTACGTCAATACGCCCAACGGCGGCACGCTGAACCTGCGCAGCGCCCAGGACAACAGCGTCATTGCCCGCATCCCCAACGGCACAAGGCTGGAGACCGATGACAACCTGTCCACCGAGCTTTCCGCCTGGGTCACCTATAACGGAAAATCGGGCTTTGCCCGGTGGCAGTTCCTGTCCAAATCCGCCCCCAGCGGCAAAAGCGGCGGCAAGGGCGCCAAGGCGCAGGCCACGCAGCCGCCCGCTCCCGCGCAGCAGACGGCCTATAGCTATGATACCGGCGCGGGCCAGGGCGATATCACCATCACCATGTACGGCGGCGCCGTGCAGTACAGCCAGGGCGGCAAGGCCTATGGCGATCGCTATTCCTCCATCTCTTACGATTCCCCCCAGGAGGTGGTGCTCACCGCCGACGCAACGCCCGATTACTGGGTGATCAACGGCACCCGGTACGATTTTGAGCCCGCCGTGCCCAAGAGCATCGTGCTGTACAACGTATGGGATTCGCTGACCGTGGAGGCCGTTTTCCGGGGCAACATAAGCTTTACCCAGCTCAGCCCCGATGATATCCAGGCTTTCCGTACCGGCGACCAGCTGATCGTGCAGGCCGTGCACAGCAAGCTGTGCCATATCACGGCCTCGGGCTACGGCGCCGGCGGCTGGCTGGACTGGTTTGATTTCACCGATGATTATATCAACCGCGCCACCAACCAATGGGAGCAGGGCGGCCAGGTAACCGCCCGCATCCGCGCCACCATTCCCAAGGGAAAGAAGATCAGCTACTGGCGCTTTGACAACATGTACCTGGATTTCAGCACCGACGCGACCCAGTTTGTGGTGCGCACGCTGGATCAGTCCATGGAGTACGAGCCCATTTTTGCCGGCAAGATCTCCAATGTCACCGCCGCGCCCAAGCCCGCCACCACCGCGGCGCCCCGGCCGGTGGTTACTCCCACGCCCACCATGTCCTTCAATAACAATTACGTGCAGCACTTCACCACGCCCACGCCCACGCCCACGCGGAAGTATTATACGATGGTCACGCCTACGCCTAAGCAGAAGCTTCCTTTACGCACCCCTGATGCCTATAAGGCCACAGCTGCGCCAAATCTGGTAATGCCAACAATGTACATCACCACGCCCACGCCCACGCCGAAGTATTATACGATGATCACGCCTACGCCCGCGCCGGACTATGATAGTCTTTTTCAATACTATAGGCGGCCATAGTCACGCCTGCGTCCAACGCCTTCACTTGTTTCCAACAGACAGATCTCTCACACCTTTTGGATAAACCGTGAGAAACCGCGCGGAACGGATTTCCGTGTCGACCATGAAAGGAGAAAAAATAATGAAGAAGCTTGTATCCCTGCTCCTGGCCCTGATGATG
>JAFUGB010000318.1 GCA_017469605.1 Clostridia bacterium | reverse complement strand
GGAGGCTTATTCCAGGCTGCTTGACCAGGGCATGAGCCAGGAAACGCTGGCCCGGCTGCTGGGCAAAAGCCTGCCTGCCGTCAGCAATCGGCTGCGGCTGCTGCGGCTGGAGCCTTCCGTACGGGAGGTCATTGCCGAGAATGGCCTCAGCGAGCGCCATGCCCGGGCGCTGCTGCCGCTGCCGGGAGAAGAGGGAAGGCTGCGCATTGCCATGCTGTCAGCTTCTCAAAAGCTCAGCGTGCAGAAAACCGAACAGCTGGTGGCAAAAGCGCTGGAACGTTTGCCGGTTCCCGCCAATCACCGGCGCATGATCAGCCTGGCCCGCGATCCAAGGCTGTATGTAAACGCCATCCGGGGCATTGTGCAGCAGCTGCGGGATACCGGGCTGGAGGCCAGCTGCGAGGTATGCGAATATGAAAGCGCTGTGGAAATGCGCGTGGTGCTGCCCAAGGGCGCGCAGCGGAAAGCATGACGCGGCAGCGGGAAAAAGGAATTCCTACCGGAAGGGCGCTTTGGGGCGCCGCGCTTGCGGTTCAGGGCGTTTCGTGGTACAATAGGCGGGAAATCGACGCCAAGGAAAGGGATACCCATGCGCCACGAAATCAAGAGCCGCCTGCATCCGGCGGAGGCCGCGGCCCTGCGGGTGCGATTGCGGGCTGTAATGCAGCGCGATCCTTATGCGCGGCCGGACGGTACCTATGATATCCACAGCATCTATCTGGATACGCCCACACGCACGGCGCTGAACGAAAAACAGGTGGGCATGCCCGTTCGCCATAAGTACCGTATCCGCTATTACAATGACAACCGCTTTTTCTTCCGGCTGGAGAGAAAAAGCAAGGTGGGCCAGCTTTGTGATAAGGTGGGCTGCACGCTGACGCGGCCTGAGATCGATCGGCTGATGGCCGGGGATATCCTCTGGATGCCGGCCTGCGACCGCCCCCTGGTGCGGGAGCTTTATCTGAAAATGCGTACGGAGCTCATGCAGCCCAGCGTGCAGGTGCATTATAATCGGGAGGCTTACGTATACGGCCCGGGCAATGTACGGGTCACGCTGGATTCCGATATCCGTACCGGGCTTTGGGATACCGATTTTCTTTCGCCCAACCAGCCCCGGCCCCGTACGCAGAGCGATGATTTTGTACTGCTGGAGGTCAAGTTTGACAGCTACCTGCCCGAAATCATCCGGGATATCACCTGCTGCCAGTGCCGGCCCATGGGCTTTTCCAAGTTTGAAGCCTGCCATTCCTATGATTAAGAGGTATACCAATGAATCATGTGCTGAACCAGTTGTTTTCCCTGAGCTTTTTTGAAAAGGCCGTGGCCTTTTCCCTGCCGGATACGCTGCTGATCCTGCTGGCGGCGGCGCTGCTGGGCCTGTTTATTGCCGCGCTGTACCGCGTTACCTACCAGGGCGTTATGTATACCATGACCTACGGCGTTACCCTGGTGGCCATTACCATGGTCAGCGCGATGATCCTGTGTGTGGTCACCAGCAATGTGGTGCTGACGCTTGGCATGGTGGGCGCGCTGTCCATTATCCGCTTCCGTACCTCCATCAAGGAGCCCATGGACATCATGTATATGTTCTGGGCGGTGGCGGCGGGCATTGCCACCGGCGCCGGCATGGCCGGCGTGGCCGTGGTGGGTTCGCTGGCCATCGGCCTTGTCATCCTGCTGCTTACCCGGGGCCGCGCCAACGGCGTGCCCTACATCCTGGTGCTCCATGTGGACGGCCAGGCCGCGGAGGAGCAGGCCATGCAATTGGTTCGGCAGCAGGTAAAGCGCAGCCGCGTAAAGTCCAAGCGCGTGGGCCCCGAAGGGACCGAAGTCACCGTGGATATCCGTCTTCGGGGAGAAGACACCGCTTTCATGCATACGCTGAACGCCTTGGATGGCGTGCACAGCGCTGTGCTGGTAACCTATAACGGGGAATATATGACCTGACGGAAAGGAAACTTGATTGTGGGGGATTACGCGCTTTCTTCCCGGGGAAGAAAGTTTG
>JAFUGB010000317.1 GCA_017469605.1 Clostridia bacterium | reverse complement strand
CCAGTGGGACGGCCAGCTGCCCACCTACATGGCGGGCGAAGGCAGCCAGACCGTGCCGGTGCTGAATCTGGGCGCGGGCGAGTAACGCCAATTCATGGCCCCTGATACTGTGCGCTTTCTTTGGAAAAGAAAGCTGCGCAAAGAAACCTGCGTTTGCCACCATAAACGCCGTTGGCGCAAAGAAAAGCAAAGTCGCAGACTACCGCTTCCGGGCCGCGCGGCAAAGCCGCGCGGCATGTGCACAAAGCGCACAGGAAAAAGAGGCTGATAGCCTCTTTTTTATATTGTTTTTTCGGCAAGTGACATATATAATACATATGGGAGTGTTTTTTGGAGGTATTTTATGGATTTACAAACATTGCAATTCTTCTGCGCAGCCGCCACAGAAGGCAGCCTGACGAAAGCGGCGCAGAAGCTCAATTATGCCCAATCCAATCTTTCCACCCGAATGCACGCCTTGGAAGAAGAATTAGGCGTTACGCTATTTCAGCGGGGCGCGGGCGGCAGTCGTCTGACACCCAAAGGGGAGGTGCTGTTTTCCTATGCCCAGCGCATTCTGAAACTGGCGGACGAAACAGCGTCCGCCGTACAGGATGAAGGAACGGCGCAGGGCACGCTTCTGCTGGGCTCCATGGAATCCTCCGCGCTTTCTTTGCTTCCCTCGCTGCTGAAAGCGTATCATCAGCAGTTTCCGCAGGTTAAAACCATCATCAAAACCATGCCCAGCCATCAGGCAATCCAGGCTGTGCTGGATTATCAGCTGGACGCTGCCATCATTGGCGGAGAAGTCCATGATCCCGAGCTTACCTGTCTGCCGCTGACGCATGAAAGGCTGGTGCTGTTATCCGCCCAGGATGAACCCATGGAAGCATTGCTTCGAAAATCCCTGGTGGTCTTTCAGCAGGGAGGTTCCTATCGGCAGCGTCTGGAGCAGATCCAGACGAAATATGGCGTCGTTTCGGAAGGGATCATGGAATTGAACTCCCTGGGTGCTATTCTGGCCAGCGTGATTGCTGGCCTGGGCGTTTCCTTGTTTCCTGCGTCTACCCTGGCCTCCCTTCAGGAAAGCCGGTATTTGACGGTGACAGAATTGCCCTTTGATCTGGCGGATATCGCCGTGTGCCTGATCTATCGGAAGAACGGCTATCTGCCTGCCGCATTGCGGGAAGCGGCGGCTTGCTTTCAGCGGGAAGTAAAGAACATATAAAATTTATATGTATTCATATAATTTTAGAATATGACATTTTTGTTATTCTGCTTTATAATAAGGATACTATTTGAGGAGGTGGTATCCTTATGAAAAAGATTCTGACCTTGCTGACCGCGCTGATGCTTCTCTGCTCCCTGACCGCCGCGCTGGCCGAAACGCCCGCCGATGATGAAATCGTGGTGCGCACCTACACCCTGGAAAACGCCATGCCCACGGCCATCAAGGAGCTTTATGTTTACCAATCCAAAGGCCCAAACCTGGTGCCGGACGGCTTGAAGCCCGGCGAACAGATCCAGGTGCCGGTGGCCGGTTACTATCTGCGCACGCCCAATCAGACGCTGTACACCGTGGAATTTGCTGCGGATGGCGTGACCTATGCCATCAAGACACTGCACGTAGAAGACTTGTTCAATGTGCTGTATCTTACCGGCGTGGATGCCACTTCTGGCGCAACTGCCGTTTCCTTTACCAATCCTGATGGCACCGCCCAGCAGGTGGAAAAGGTGGAGACTCCCGCTGAAAATGAGATCGTAGAGCGCACCTATACCCTGGAAAACGCCATGAGTACTGATATCACGGAGCTGTATGTGTACAAATCCAAGGGCGAAAATCTGACACCCAATGGCCTGCAGCCCGGCGAACAAGTGCAGGCGGAGGTATTCGGCTATTATCTGCATACGCCCAACGAAACGCTGTACACCGTAGAGTATACCACCGAAGGCGATAAATTCCAGAATACGTACAGCATCAGGACGCTGCACATTGAAGATCTGTTCGAGGTACTGTATCTGACCGGCGCGGATGCCACCTCCGGCGCGACGCCCGTGGCTTTTACCGCTCCGGCGAAGTAACCCCTATTCCCATCCATTCAGGGACAAGCAAGGCATCACAGCTTGCTTGTCCTTTCTTTGAAGGAGGCAAACCGATGCGTTACCAATATGAAAACGTGCAGGGAATCAACATCTTTTATCGGGAATGCGGCAGCTTTGATTTACCAACGATGGTACTCTTCCATGGTTTTCCCTCCGCCAGCCATATGTTTCGTGATCTGATGCCGATGCTGGAAAAAAGGTTTCACCTGATCGCCCCGGATTACCCCGGCTTTGGTCAATCGGACAGCCCGTCCAGGACGGAATTTGCCTATACCTTCGATCACCTTTCAGCGATCATGGATGGATTCCTGCAAAAGAAGGGCATCGAAGAATTCTATATGTATGTATTCGATTACGGCGCCCCCATCGGCTTTCGCATCGCCATGAAGCATCCGGAAGCCATCTTGGGCATTGTCAGCCAGAATGGAAACGTGTATGAAGAAGGGCTGGGAAAAAATGGGAAACGCGGGCGGAATACTGGCGCAGTCCCTCCCCGGAATTGCGTGAGCAATACAAATCCGCCTTCGCCCGGGACACCGTGATCGGACAGTATACCTTCGGTACGGCCCCTGGCTCCGTATCGCCCGATGGGTATACCTTGGATTTATATTACACTTCCATCATCCCAGACTACGCCGAAAAACAATCCGATCTAATTTTTGACTATCAGAACAATGTCAAGCTGTATCCTGCTTTTCAGGCATATCTTCGTCACTACCGGCCCAGGGTGCTTGCCGTCTGGGGGAAGAATGATCCTTCCTTCGTCTGGCCCGGTGCGGAAGCGTTCCGGAAGGATGTGCCAGACGCCAGGGTCGTCCCCATAGAAAGCGGGCATTTTGCATTGGAAAGCTGCTGCAAAGAGATTGCCGATCAGATCATGTTTTTTTACGGAGAATAATTCCTGTCAGGCAAAAGAAACATTCGGTTCAATGTTGAATCATTATAATCGTTTTTCGGGAGAGGATGATCGGATCAATTATCATAGGCTAATTGGATAGAAATTTTTGTTTTTTCAAAAATGTTTCCGCAAAACCCACCCTCTTTTCTCCTATCGTTGAGAGGGTATATTTTGCCTTACTGTCATACGCTGCTTTGGGGCTTTTCCACATTGGACAGGCTGTCATTCCTTGATGCGCTTGTCAGCCTTTCGGGCCAGCCAGGTGCCAAAGCTCTGGAAAATCTGCACCAGCAGCACCAGCACGATCAGCGCCGCCAGCAGCACGGCCTGGTTGTAGCGCT
>JAFUGB010000316.1 GCA_017469605.1 Clostridia bacterium | reverse complement strand
CGCCGTCCTCCCCGCCGGGAGTCCAACGATTAAGCCATAATTCCTTTGCAAAAGACAGGAGCCGGGCGAGCCTGGCTCCTGCTTTCGTCAAGGAGGCTGCGTTGCCGGCAGGCTTCATCTCCCGGGTCTCAGCGGGCGACGCGGCAGCGAAGCCGTGCCGCCCGGGAGCGGTCCTTTGCAAAAAACACGTATCCCCTATTTGTGAGGTATTTACATGGTCAATCAAATTACCCTGTCCAACGGCCTGCGAGTCATCGCAGAGCCTTTGCCCCATCTCCGGTCGGTTTCCATCGGTGTGTGGGTGCGGGCGGGCTCCATATTGGAAAAGCCGGAGGAAAACGGCCTTTCCCACTTTATAGAGCATCTGGCCTTCAAGGGTACAGCCCGCCGCAGCGCCCGCCAGATCGCCCAGGAGATGGACGCCGTGGGCGGCTACCTGAACGCTGCCACCAGCAAGCTGGCCACCACCTATTACGCCAAGGTCATCGATGAAGACCTGCCCTTGGCCGCTGATATCCTGGCCGATATCGTGATCCATCCGGCCTATGATGAAAGGGAAATGAACAAGGAGCGCTCGGTGGTGCTGGAAGAAATCAGCATGACCGATGACAGCCCCGAGGACGTGGCTTATGACCTGGTGGCCACCGCCATGTTTGGCGACCAGCCCTTGGGCCGCACCATCCTGGGCCCTCGGGAGATCATTGAAAGCTGTTCCCGGCAGGATATACTCAATTACCGCGCGCGCCATTACAGCCCCATGAACGCCTGCGTAGCCGTGGCGGGCAACTTTGAAACGGAAAAGCTGAGGGACATTCTGGAGCAGCACTTTGGCGCCTGGCAGGGCCGCGCGGGCGAACTGTACCCGGTGAATATCACCAACCGGAACCCTGCCGTGCTCACCGCCGACAAGGATACCGAGCAGGCGCATATCTGCCTGGGCTACAGCGGCCGCGAGCTGGGCAGCCAGGATGTGTACGCCATGGCGGTGTTCAACAGCGTACTGGGCGGCGGCATGAGCAGCCGCCTGTTCCAGCGCATCCGCGAGGAAAGCGCCATGGCCTACAGCGTATACAGCGCGCCTTCGGCCTATCCCTACTGCGGCGACTTTACAGTGTATGCCGCCGTATCCCCCAAAAATGTCAGGACTGTGGTCAGCCAGATCGACGAGGAAATCGCAAAGCTGCTCAATGACGGCATCACCGAGGAAGAATTCAAAATGGCCAAGGCCCAGCTCAAGGGCGGCTTTATCCTGGGGCAGGAAAGCGCCTACAACCGGATGAACGGCATGGGAAGCAACCTGGCGCTGCTGAACCGCTATATTCCCACCGAGGAAACCATCCGGCGCATTGAGGCTGTGACCCGGCAGGATGCCCAGCGCATTGCCGAAGAAACACTGCGCGGGCCGCGTTCCGAAGCCTATGTGGGCAAAAAGATCGGCAAATATGTAAAATAACGCCGTTTCTTCATTCAAGACCGGAAACGCGAAAGAACGGGGGTGTACTTTCTTGGAAGCCCAAGAAGGCTGCGTTTGTCGCCGTAAACGCTGCTGGCGCAAAGAGAAGCAAAGCCGCGCGGCCTGTGCGCGAAGCGCACAGGGAAAAGCAGGGCAATTTGCGATAAAACAAGTTCACTTGTTTTGCTGCAAATTGCCCTGCTTTTTTTGATGCCCGGAAGCTCTCTTTGTGACACGGGAGCTACAGGCGCAAATTGTTTGTTTTTGCATCCGGGCCGGTTCGCCAACTGGCTTCTTTGCAGCTGGCTTCTTTGCAGCTATGCTCCGCCTTTCTGCGAAAGGCACCCATGGGGTTATGAAACACGGCCTATTTTGCTTTT
>JAFUGB010000315.1 GCA_017469605.1 Clostridia bacterium | reverse complement strand
TTTACGTGAGGCTTGTTGCGCTCAAACTTTTGCTTAGCCATTGGAATCTCCTCCTCAGATGTTCAAGAACACTATTGCAGCCGGTGCTTGCCCGGCGATTGGAGCGGGTGATGGGAATCGAACCCACGTGGTCAGCTTGGGAAGCTGAAGTTCTGCCATTGAACTACACCCGCGCACGCGTTCAGGTACCTTACCCAAACGCTTTTATTTTACCTGTTAATGAAAAAAATGTCAACCATCAATTATGATATTTCCCAAAGATTGTGCTTTTTCACAATTCTTCGTTGCGTTTCTCCTCCAGATAGTGCGTGAGCTTTCTTTTCACGCGCTGCAGTGCATTATCAATGGATTTTGCATGGCGGTTCAGCATTACGGCGATTTCCTGATAGCTTTTCCCATCCAGGAAGGCATCCAGCACCTGCTGCTCCAGATCGGAGAGTACGGTACCGATCTGATCCTGGATATGGGTAACATCCTCCTGCCCGATAAAAAGCTCTTCCGGATTGGTTACCCTCCCCTCGATCACATCCAGCAGTGTGCGGTCGGATTCCTCGCCGTAAAGCGGTTTGTTCAGGGAAACATAGCTGTTCAGCGGCACATGCTTTTGCCGCGTCGCCGTTTTGATGGCTGTTATGATCTGCCTCTTTACGCAAAGCTCGGCAAACGCCCGGAAGGAGGATTGCTTATCCGGTTTATAATCCCGGATCGCTTTATAAAGGCCGATCATTCCCTCCTGAACGATATCCTCGTGGTCGGCGCCCACAAGAAAATAGCTGCGCGCCCTGGCCCGGACAAAATTTTTGTATTTGTCCAAAAGGTATTCCAGCGCTTCCCCGTCGCCCTGCTGCGCCAGCACGGCCACATCGTCATCGCTCACAGGCAGATACTTTTCGTAGCGCTCCTCAAAGGTTTCAGACCTTGGACGCTCCTTGCCGAGGCGTCTGCACGTGACGCGGCCGCCGCAGATATCAGAATGCCGGCCGCCACCGATGCGTTCAGCGATTCCATGGGGGGATTTTTCATGGGAATGGACACGATATGGTCGCACTGCTCCACTACCAGGCGGCTGATGCCGTCGCCTTCAGAGCCGATCACCAGCGCGCAGGGGCCGGCAAAATCCACCTGATGGAAGCTTTCCCCCTCGGCATCGGCGCCATACAGCCAAATACCGCGCGCCTTGAGCTTTTTGATTTCATTGGTCAGGTTGGTGACCCGGGCCACCTTGATATGCTCAATTCCGCCTGCCGAAGCCTTCACCGCCGCGGGGGTCAGCCCAACAGCGCGGCGCTCGGGAACGATCACGCCATGGGCGCCAACAGCGGCAGCCGTACGGATCACAGCGCCCAGGTTATGAGGATCGGTTACGCCGTCCAGAATGATCAGGAAGGGAGCCTCCTCCCGCTCCCGGGCAAGCTCCAGCATATCGTCCACATCGGCATACTGATAGGCCGAGGCAAAAGCGATCATGCCCTGGTGGTTCTTCGCCAGTTCATCCAGTCGAACGCGTTCCACCATCTGCACAGGAACGTGTGCTTCATGAGCCATGGCGACGATCTGCTGGGCGGTGCCCGAAAGGTCGCCCTTTGCCACCAGCAGCTTTTCTATATCCCTGCCGGACTTCAGGGCTTCCCGGATGGGGTTGCGCCCGGTGAGCAGGTTTTCCACAGTCTCCTCGTCAGGCCGCGCAGCGGGCCTGGGCGGAGGCGAAGGGCGGCGCTCCGGCGCAGGCGCGGGCCGGGTCGTGTAGCGCTGCGTTTTATTCCGGTCGCCATAAGGCTTTTCAAAGCGCGCGCTGCCGTTGTGATACCCGCCGCCATGATAACCGCCCCGTTCATCCTTTCGGTATCCATCCATGGGCTGTTTTCCCCGGCTTTTATTCCCCCGATATTCCCTGCCCTCATCAGGCTTGCGGGCATCCTCGCGCAGATGATCCTGCCGCGTCATCCGTTTCTTTTTATAATCGTCAAAATACGGCATCGTATTCCCCTTTTCCGTTTGAATCAAAGATTTTTAAATTTTTCACGCATTTCGGCCGCTTTCCCGCAGGATTTGGCGCCCTCGGGACAAGCGCCCCTGACGCACCCCGGGCCGGCGTTTGCGAACAGCACCGGGGCTTCCCGCTTGCAAAGCCGCAGCATTTCCTCCGCCAACGCGCGGATTTCCCACTGTGCGCGCCGGCAGCAGCGGAGTTCAAAGAAATGCATCAGCTCCCGGACATTCATCGTGACAATCAGCCGCGTTTCACAGGCATTGGGCAGCACAAAACGCGCGTCCTCGTTGCTGCTTTCGCCCTTCGCTCCCAGATCCTGCTGCCACTGGGTATACCATGCGTGCATCTGTGCCATCTGGGTCTCATACCGCGCCGTGGCCTCTTCCCCCAGTTCCTTGATTGCCGGGGGGATGATATAGGAAAAATTCTCCGCCAAGGAGACATAGCGCTGGCTTTGCACGCTGAATGAAGCGATCCGGTGCCGCGTCAGCTGGGCCAGCAGCACCCGGCTGATCCCCTCCACCGCAAAGGTGAAGGAGGCATGCTCCAGCACCGAAAGGTGGCCGGAATTCATGATGCGCTCCAGGAAGGCGCTCTGATCCTGTGCGGAAACCCTTTCCCGAAGGGCCGCCACGTCAGCCTTGGCATAGCATAGCTTGGCGCCAAGGGCGCATACCTGCTCGGGAACGGGCGTGTGGGCAATCAGCTCCACATGCAATTGCTTTTCAGGCATAATAGAAAATTACTCCTTGATTTTGCTTAATTGAAAAAGCTTTTGAGCGCGCAGCATTTGTCCTGTCAGGTACAGATATCCCATCAGGGCCTCGAATCCCGTGGCCGCCATATATTCCTCCCGGGAAGCCGCCTGCGGAACGGTATGTCCTGGATGGGCGTTCCGGGCCCGATGCACAATATCGGTTTCATCCGCATCCAGAAGATGGCGTATCTTTGCCAGCTGATCGGCCTGTGCCCGCGCGTTGACAACGGATGTGGCGCTTCTGTGCATATCCCTGACTGACAGATCTGAAAACATCAGCTCGGTCCGGGCCAGCAAATCGCACACCGTATCACCGATAAACGCCAGCTGCAGGGCAGGCAGTCCGTAAGCCCGCTGTTTTGACATGAGCATCGTTTTGTTATTTCTGAGCGGTCTTGCTGTACGCGGAAGGGCTCATGCCCACGATATTTTTAAAGGTTTTGGAGAAGTGATACGGATCGCTCATTCCCACTTCCACACCGGCCTGACGAACAGTGGAACCGTTTTTGAGCAGGGTCTTTGCCCGCTCCATTTTGCAAAACAGCTGGTAGCTCTGGGGCGGCATGCCCACCTCGGACACAAAGCGCTTCCGGAAGGTTTCCACCGGCATGCGGCTGATGGCGGCCATTTCGGCCAGGGAGAAGCTGTCGCGGTATTGGTTTTTCCGCATGGCGTCCACCACGCGGGCGATTTCATGGGAAAGAACGGCGTCCATGGCCACAGGCTGTCCCGAGTGGGAAGCCAGCATGGCCCACAGGAGCTGCTGGAGCTGTGCGCTGGAAGCGTCCTGCGCGGCTGAAATACGGACCACCGCCTGCACAATATGACGGCTCAGCGTCAGCTGCGAGGGCAAAGCGCCCTGCTTCATCACCCGGTGCGGCAGCGCGCCCATCCGCTGCAGGAAGCTGTTGCTGAGCACGCCGTCCACCGTCATCCACAGAACGCGGGCTTCCTGCACCGCCGTTACGGTAACGCCGGTGGTACCGGGCGGCAGCATACAGCAGTCTCCCCCGTGCAGCGAATAGGAAACATCGTCGTTTTCCAGCTGCACCAGGCCGTTTTCAACGGCGAACCAGAGCCACCTGGAGGCGTCGCACATATGATACAGCCCCAGCGGCAGCATGGCGGAGCCGGCCGCGCCAATCCAAACGCCGCTGGCGCGGGCAAGCTCATCCGGCGTATGTACGCCTTCTACATAAAGCGGCTGGCTGCCTTCATCTTCAAGATCGGGAATCAAAAGCATAGACTTGGCCATAAATCAACCTCCTGTTTACCAGTACACTTACAATCAGTTATTTTACATGCCAATTTTGCCATTGTCAATATCGGAATCATTTTTTACATGTTTAAATTTTAAATTTTCCGTCAAATACAACATGTTGTAGCTTCTTTGTCATAGAAACGTAACAAATGCACAAGAAAAAAGGCAGACGGCGCATGGACAAAACTTGTCCGATATGGTATTATTATAAATTGTAGAATTGTGCTTGGAGGAAATCCTGTGAAAGAGTTTTCGGCTGACCGCCTTGAAGAATTGCTGGACAACGTACTGAAACCCTCGCGCTATACCGGCGGCGAAATGAACGCGGTGCTCAAGCCCTTTGACGCGGCGGAGGTTACATTCGCTTTCTGCTTCCCGGACTCATATGAAGTGGGCATGTCCCATCTGGGCATCAAGATCCTCTACGATATCATTAACCGCCGTCCCTGGGCGCTGTGCGAGCGTGTTTTTATGCCCTGGCCCGATATGGCGGATGCCATGCGCAGGGAAGCGCTCCCTTTATTTTCCATTGAATCCCGCACGCCGCTCAGCCGCTTTGATATCGTGGGCTTTACGCTGCAATACGAAATGAGCTACACCAACGTGTTGGAAATGCTGGACCTGGCCGGCATTCCGGTATATTCAAGGGACAGGACCGAAGGCCCCATTATCATGGCCGGAGGGCCCTGCGCCTATAATCCCGAGCCGCTGGCTCCCTTTGTGGATGTTTTCCAGATCGGTGACGGGGAAGAAATGATGGTGGAGGCCATCGAGTGCGTGCGCAGCTGCAAGCAAAGCGGGAAATCGCGCCTTGACACACTGCGCGCGCTGGCGCGGATCGAAGGCATTTATGTGCCCGCTTTTTATGAGGCACAATATAACGCCGATGGGACCCTTGCTTCTTTTTCACCCGTTGACGATGCCGCCCCGGCCACGGTCCGCAAGCGCGTCGTTCTTGATTTGGACGCCGCCCCTTACCCGGAATCCTTTATCGTGCCTTATACCGAAGCCATCCATGACCGCATCGTCCTTGAAATCATGCGCGGCTGCACCAAGGGCTGCCGCTTTTGCCAGGCGGGCATGCTGTACCGCCCTGTCCGGGAACGCAGCCTGGAAACGCTGCTCAAACAGGCTGAAAAGCTGGAAAACGCTACCGGCTATGAGGAAATGTCCCTTTCTTCCCTGTCAAGCGGCGATTATTCCCATCTAACCGAACTGGTATGCGCCCTGACCGAGCGTTATGCCGATCGTAAGATCAGCGTATCCCTGCCCTCCATGCGCATTGACAGCATCGTGAAGCAATCGCTGGAGGAAGCCCAGAAAGTGCGCAAATCCGGTTTGACGCTGGCGCCCGAAGCCGGAACCCAGCGCATGCGCGACGTGATCAACAAGGGCGTGACCGAGGCCGATCTGATCCGCGCCGTGACCGATGCCTTTGAAAGCGGTTGGAGCACGGTAAAGCTGTATTTTATGATCGGCCTTCCCACCGAAACTGACGAGGACCTGCAGGGCATCGGCCAATTGGCGCGGGATGTGATCAACGCCTATTTTACCGTTCCCAGGGGCGTTCGGGCCAAGGGCCTGCGCGTTACCTGCAGCGCTTCCACCTTTGTGCCCAAGCCCTTCACGCCTTTCCAATGGCAGGGCCAGGACGATTTGGATACCATCAAGGAAAAGCAGGCCCGGCTGGGTGATATCCTGCGCCAGGTCAAGGGCGTCAATTTCAACTGGCACGAGCCCGAGCTGAGCATGCTGGAAGCCTGCTTTGCCCGCGGCGACCGGCGAATGGGCGACGTGCTCTATGCCGCCTGGCAAAACGGCTGCCGCATGGATGGCTGGACAGAATTTCTGAACTATGAAGGCTGGATGAAAGCGTTCTCCGACTGCGGCGTCGATCCGGCCTTTTACGCCAACCGCCCCAGGGGTGAAAAGGAGCTACTTCCCTGGGATTTCATTGACGCCGGCGTCACCCGCGCCTTCCTGTGGCGCGAATGGCAGAAAGCACAGCGGGCCGAAACTACGCCCGACTGCCGAAAGGGCTGCCAGGGCTGCGGCCTGAAACGCTTTGAGGGAGTGTGCGCGGATCGATGAAAATGCTGGTAGTTTTTGAAAAAACAGAAAGGCTGCGTCATGTCGGCCATCTGGATCTGATGCGCGCCATGCAGCGCGCCCTGCGCCGCAGCGGTGTTCCCATCGCCTTCTCAAAGGGCTTCAATCCCCATTTGCTTTTGACCTTTGCCGCGCCGCTTTCGGTGGGCATGTCCGGCCTTCGGGAGGTGATGGAGGTTCCGCTTTCCGAAGCGATCAGCGAAAGCGAGTTCAAGGAAAAGCTGCGCGCCGCGCTTCCCCCGGAGCTTCCCTGCGTGGCCGTGCGCGCTGTGGACGATAGGCATCCGGCGCCCATGGCACAGCTTTATGCCGCGTCCTACAAAATGAGCGTCAAGGAAAATGCCGAAGCTCTGATCAGCGCAATCCCTTCTTTCCTGGAAAAGGACAGCGTTATGGCGCTCAGAAAAACAAAAAGCGGCGAAAAGCTCACCGATATCAGGCCCATGATTTACGATCTGAAGGCGCTGGACGGTGAAACGGTTGCCTGTACGCTGGCGCTGTGTGAAGCCGCCACCTGCAAGCCTGAGCTGCTGCTGGACGCGCTGGCGAAGGAAGCTGGCCTCGAAGCGCGCCCTCGCGTCATATGCGCCCGTACGCAGCTCTATGGCAGGGATTTTGTACCGCTGGAGCTTTTATGAGTATTCTCCTGGTTGAAAAAAACGCCCAAGGCACAGAAGCCGCCGTTATCAGCAGGGACAGGCTTTATGCTTTCCATGGCGTATCCAAGGGCGGTTTGAGGGAAGGACAGATCCTCATCGGGATCGTTGACCGCGCCATCAAAGGCGTTGGCGCCGTATTTGTGCGCTTGCCCGAAAAAGAATTTGGCTTTCTTCCGTTTCCGGCCGGCGCAAAGTCCCCGGCTTCTGGTTCGGCGGTGTTGGTGCAGGTCAAGCGCCCGCCCAATCAAAGCAAAAAGGCCATGCTGACCACGGATATTTCCCTGGGCGGAAGCGCGCTGGTGTATCTGCCGCTTGGCAGCGGCGTCCATGTATCATCACGCATCCAAAATCTGCTGGACAAAACAGCTTTAAAGGCGCGCGGCGCCGCTCTTTTGCCTGAAAAGGGCGGCCTCATCCTCCGTTCCGCCGCGGCGGAGGCATCCGATGCCGCGCTCTCTGAAGAATTAGGTTTTCTTTTGCGGCGTTGGGATCAAATATCCGAAGGCTTGTCCTCCGCAGCCGCTCCTGCGCTGCTTTGGGCGGACGATAATCCGTTGGACCGGCTGCTGCAGGAGGAAAAAGGACGGCTGGAGTATGTACTCACCAATGCGCCGGAGGAGATTCCGGATACCGTTTCTGTTCCGGTAAAATTCAGCGCGCATCCTTTCCTTTTGCACAATGTGCGGCACAAGCTGGAAAAATCCCTGCGGCGGACCGTGCAGCTCAAGAGCGGCGCCACGCTTGTGATCGATCCCTGCGAAGCCATGACGGTGATCGATGTGAACAGCGCCATGGCTTCGGGCGGAAGGAGCATTGCCGAAATGGCCGAGCGCGTCAACACGGAAGCCGCCGTGGAAATCGCGCGCCTGCTGCGACTGCGCGGCATTGGCGGCATGGTTGTTGTTGATTTTATCAATATGGGTTCAGCGTCCGCCAAAGAGCGGCTGCTGCAAACCATGCGCGAAGCGCTGCTGGAGGATCCCGCAAAAACCACCGTGCATGATATTACGGCGCTGGGGCTGATGGAAATTACCCGCCAAAGGAAACAGCTTCCCCTGACGCCATTGCCGGATATCCCCTGCCCCCACTGCGGCGGCACGGGCCTACTATTTTCCCAGCACACGGAGGACGCGTCAAATGCGTGAAGAGATCATACGGATTTCGGAGGATGAGATTGCCCGGCAGCGTGAATTTGCGCAAAAGGTGCGTTTTCATCCCGATCGTCCCAAAACTTATTTTATTGTAACCTACGGCTGTCAGATGAACGCCCACGACAGCGAAACGCTGGCAGGCATGCTGGAAGATATGGGGCTGACCGCCGCCGCGGAAAAGACCCAGGCCGATATCGTGCTGCATAATACCTGCTGCATCCGTGACAACGCCGAGCGCAAAGCGCTGGGAAACGTTACCTGGCTCAAGGAAATAAAAAAGGATCGTCCGGAATTGCTGATCGGCGTATGCGGCTGTATGATCCAGCAGGCCGAAATGGCCAATAAACTGCTGAAGCAATATCCCTTCATCGATCTCGCTTTTGGAACGGGCAACCTGTACCGGCTGCCGGAGTACCTGCTGGAAGCCATTGAAAACAAGGATCGGGTCATTCGCGTGGATCGGGAAGCAAGCACGGTGGCTGAAGGCCTGCCCGTCCGGCGAGAAAACGATATCAAAGCTTATATTACCGTCATGTACGGCTGCAATAATTATTGCTCCTACTGCATTGTCCCTTATGTGCGCGGACGCGAGCGCAGCCGTTTGAGCGATGACATCGTCCGGGAAGCCGAATTGCTGGTGCAGTCCGGCGTGAAAGAAATTATGCTCCTTGGGCAAAATGTAAACAGCTACGGCCTTGACAGCGCCGAAGGCGTTTCCTTTGCAAAGCTGCTGCGCCGGGTAAGCCGGACCGGCATTGAACGGCTTCGGTTCATGACCTCCCATCCCAAGGATCTTTCGGATGAGCTGATCGATGAGATGGCCTGTAATCCCGTCATCGCCCCGCATTTGCACCTGCCTGTTCAGTCGGGCAACGACCGCATCCTGCGTGAAATGAATCGGCGCTACACCCGGGAACACTATTTGCAGCGGGTTCAGGCGCTGCGTTCGGCCATGCCCGATATTGGGCTGACCACCGATCTGATCGTGGCATTTCCCGGCGAAACCGAACAGGAATTCCAGGATACCCTTTCGCTGGTGGAAGAAGTGCGTTACGACAGCGCCTATACGTTCATTTACAGCCCACGCAAAGGCACCCGGGCCGCGGATATGCCCGGCAAGATCGATGCCGCCGTGGCTTCGGAGCGCATTGAACGGCTGATCGCGGCGCAGGAACGCATCACAGGAGAAATCCTGTCCGGCATGCACGGCCAGACCGCGCAGGTGCTGGTGGAAGGCACCTCCCGCCGCCGCGAAACGCAGTTAACCGGCAAGAGCGGGCGCAACATCAATGTAAATTTTACCGGCGATGCTTCCGATATCGGAAAGATCATTCCCATCCGCATCACCGGCGCCGGCAGCAACACGCTGCGCGGCGAAAAGGAGGAATAACGATATGTTTCATATGAGCCGGGAAATATACGACAAAATAGAAGAGCTTGCGCATTTGCTGACACAAAGCAAGGAATTCCAGGCCATGAAGCGGGCGGAAAAGGAAAGCGAAGACGATCCTGCCCTGGCCGCCTGCATGGCCTCCTACAACGCCAAAAGGGCCCAGCTTGAGGATGAGGCTGACAAGGAAGAAAAGGATTTTGACGCCATCAGCGAATTAACCCGTGAGCTGGATGAAATCAGCGCGCAGATGTATGCACTCCCCGCATATCATGCCCGCCAGCAGGCGCGTATTCCCTTTAACCAGCTCATGCAGGGGGTGGTAGAGGTGCTGCAAAATGTGGTGGAGCCCGATGTACAGTGCTCCTGCAGGGGCAACTGCGCTTCCTGCGGAGGATGCGGCCAAAGCTGATACTGTTTGATACAAAGGAGTGGAGAAAAGCCATGGCAAGACCGGCGATCGGCAGCGTCACCCCCATGATGCAGCAATACCTGCTTATCAAAGAGCAGCATCCGGACGAATTGCTTTTTTACCGTCTCGGTGATTTTTACGAGATGTTTTTTGACGACGCCATTACCGCCAGCAGGGAACTGGAGCTCACACTGACAGGCCGTGACTGCGGCCTGTCCGAGCGGGCGCCCATGTGCGGCGTACCTTATCACGCAGTGGATACCTATATCACCCGGCTGATTGAAAAGGGATACCGTGTGGCCATCTGCGAGCAGATGGAGGATCCGGCCCTGGCCAAGGGCTTGGTAAAGCGTGAAATAACACGCATTGTCACGCCCGGTACGGTAACGGATAAATCTGCGCTCAACGATCGCCAAAATAGCTTCCTGGCCGCCGTTTGCTTTGAAGGAAAGCGCGCCGGCATCGCCTATGTGGATGTCACAACGGGCGAATTCTATGTGCGCCAGATTTCAGCCACCGAACGGGACCTGCGCGGCACACTGGCTTCCGCAGCGCCCCGGGAAATCATTACCAACGACGCGCAGGCCGTCAAAAGCATTACAAACGTGCCGCTGGGCAACTGCCCGCAGACCGCTTTTCGGGGCGCCAACGCCACCGAGATGCTGACCGCGCATTTTGGCGTGACCTCGCTGACCTCCCTGGGCCTGGACAGCACCCTTCTGCCTGCGGCGCACGCCGCCGGCGCGCTGATGCGTTATCTGGATGAAACCCAGAAAAACGCCATGACGCATATCACTTCGCTCCGGATCATCGCTGAAAACCAGACCATGCCGCTGGATGCCGCCACCCGGCGCAATCTGGAGCTGACCGAAGGCCTCAACGGCAGAACGACGCGCGGCAGTTTGCTTTGGCTGCTGGATAAAACCGCCACCGCCATGGGCGGCAGGCTTCTTCGCCGCTGGGTGGAGCAGCCCCTTTTGTCCAGGGATGCCATAGAAAACAGGCTGAACGCCGTGGAGGCACTGTATAACAGCCATGTGCTTTCGGAAAAGCTCTATGAAGTACTGCGCAACGTTTACGACATGGAACGCATCCTGTCCAAGGTATCTTATAACTCCATTAACGCCCGGGACTGTCTGGCGCTGCTTCGCTCCTTAAAGCAGGTGCCAGCGCTGCAGGCGCTCCTGGCAGACGAAAGCTGCGCGCCCGTGCGCAGCGCCCTGGGCGCGCTGGACCCGTTGAGTGAGCTTACGCAGCTGCTGGAAGACGCGATCGATCCGGACGCCCCGCTGCAAATCACCGAGGGCGCCGTCATCCGGCACGGCTACAACGCCCAGCTGGACGAGCTGCGCGCCGCTGCCACCCAGGGCAAAATGTGGCTCAGCGACCTGGAAGCCACGGAGCGCGAAGAGACCGGAATCAAAAATCTGCGTATACAGTATAACCGGGTATTTGGGTATTACATTGAGGTTACAAAAGCTTACTATTCCCTGGTGCCGCTCAGGTACCAGCGCAGGCAAACGCTGGCCAATTCCGAGCGCTTTACCACCGATGAGCTGCGCCAGATCGAATCCAAGATCACCGGCGCCCAGGAACAGAGCATCCGGCTTGAATTAGAGCTTTTCTACGATATCCGCGGCCGGATATCCGCCGCCATGCAGCAGCTGCTTGGCACCGCGGAAGCGCTGAAAACGCTGGACGCGCTGCTTTCCCTGGCGCGGGTCGCCCGGGAAAACAATTACGTACGGCCCGCGCTGAACGAAGAAGGTACGCTCCAGATCCTTGACGGGCGTCATCCCGTGGTAGAGCGCACGTTGAACGACGGCCTGTTTGTTCCCAACGATACCGATATGAATATTGAGGACAAACGCATGCAGATCATCACCGGCCCCAACATGGCCGGCAAAAGCACCTACATGCGGCAGGTGGCCCTGATCGTCCTCATGGCGCATATGGGTTCCTTCGTACCTGCCCGTGAGGCCAATATTTCGCTGGTTGATAACGTGTTTACCCGTGTGGGCGCATCGGATGACCTGGCGGGCGGCCAAAGCACCTTTATGGTGGAAATGAGCGAAACAGCCTATATCCTGCGCAATGCCACACGCCGCTCCTTGGTCATTCTGGATGAAATCGGCCGCGGTACCAGCACCTTTGACGGGCTCAGCATCGCCTGGGCCACGGTGGAATACCTGTGCGATCAGAAGAAATGCGGCGCCAAGGCGCTTTTCGCCACCCATTACCATGAGCTGTCTGAGCTGGAGGGCGTGCTGGAAGGCGTGGCCAATTATCAGATTTCGGTGAAGGAGCACGGCGAGGAGGTCATTTTCCTTCGAAAAATCATCCGCGGCGGGGCAGACAAGAGCTTCGGCGTATATGTAGCGCGCCTGGCCGGCGTCCCGCACGCCGTGGTCGCCCGGGCCCAGGAAATTGAAGCTCGCCTGGAAGCCAACAATATCAATCAAAATACCATTGGTCGCAATATTCTTGAAAAAGGCAAAAAGAAAAACCAGCAGCAGGATATGTTTGAGTATGGCAGAACAGAGTTGATTGAAGAGCTGTCCTCCCTGGATGTGCTCTCCATGTCCCCCATGGACGCGCTGAACAAGCTTTTCCTGCTGCGTGAGAAGGCCAGGAAGCTTTAACAAAAGGAGGCATGATGCAAGTGGCGCATATCAGGCAGTTATCCGCCGATGTGATCGGTCAGATCGCGGCCGGGGAAGTGGTGGAACGTCCCGCAGCCGCCATCAAAGAGCTGGTGGAAAACAGCATGGACGCGGGAGCCACCGCCATTACCGTGGAGATCCGCGACGGCGGCATGTCATTTTTCCGCGTTGTGGATAACGGCTCCGGCATAGAGCCCAGCGATATCCGGCTGGCCTTTGCCAGGCATGCCACCAGCAAAATCACCCAGGCCAAGGATCTGTATGGCGTGCAGACGCTGGGGTTCCGGGGCGAGGCGCTGGCTTCCATTGCCGCTGTCGCCAAGGTAACCTGTACTACCCGCATGCGAGGGGCGGAGTACGGCGTTTCAGTGCAGAACAACGGCGGTGAAATGGGCGATATCAAGGAAGCTGCCTGCCCTGAAGGCACCAGCTTTACCGTAAAGGACATTTTTTTCAACGCCCCTGTCCGCCTGCGTTTTCTGAAAAAGCCGGCCACCGAAACCGGATATGTTTCTGATCTGATGATGCGCTTTATCCTTTCCCATCCGCAGGTTTCCTTTCGGTATATCGCGGATGGAAAAACCGTTTATTTCAGCGCGGGCGACGGCAAGCTGGAAAGCGCTGTCATGAGCATCTACGGGCTTTCCGTCCTTGATAAGCTGCACCGCGTTGGCGGAAACATGAACGGCGTGCTGCTGGATGGCTTTGTGGGCGTGGGCGATTTGAACCGCGGGAACCGTTCCCACCAGTCCTTTATTCTCAATGGCCGCCTGATCAAAAGCAGCCTGCTCACCAGCGCCCTGGAGGAAGCTTGCCGGCAGCGTGTGATGATCGGAAAATTCCCCATGTGCGTGCTTCATCTCACCATGCCCTTTGAAGCCGCAGATGTTAACGTGCATCCCAACAAATGGGAAGTTCGCTTTGCCGATGAAAAAGCTGTCCGTGAAGCCGTCCAAACGCTGATTTACGATGTCCTGCGGGAAGACAGGCCGCTGGGCCAGGCGCCTTCGCTTTTCGAAGAGGATCAGTCTGCCTCGCCTGTGACGGTAAAGCGTTTTTCCCCAGAGAGATACGCGGAACGCCAGGCCGAAAAAGAAAGCGTTCCGGATTCGCCTGTTTCTGCCGTCTCGGCGGAAAACAAATATCCGGAGTATGCTAATTCTAAACCAAAGTTTAGCGATCAAAAGGCTCCCGTCGGTTTTTCTTCTTTGGAATCGCCGGTGCTTGAAGCCCATTCGCAAACCGGGAACGTGCGGCAGGCTTCATTTGATCCGGCCGCCTTTACGCCCAACAGCTTTGACAAAAAAAGTGAGCCTTCCACCAGCCCGGAAACCCCGGCGGCTGAAGCTGCCGCAATGCAAGCCGCCCCTACTGTGATTCAGGAAAAGCTTCCTGATGTGTCCGCCCCGGCAGTAAATTCGGAGCAAGTGCTATCTCCCGTGCTGGAGGAACAGCTTGATTCGCTGCCCGTGCGCCTGATCGGCGTTGTATTCAATACCTATATCCTGCTGGAATGCGCGGACCGCTTGCTCATGTGCGATCAACACGCCGTACATGAGCGGCTGCTCTATGAGCAATATATGCGGGACTGCGCCGGGGGCGCGGCAACCCAGATGCTGCTTGCCCCTGAAATAATCCGTCTGACCCACCGCGAATATGAGGTTTTCCTGCAATATAAGGAAGTGCTGATGAAAGCCGGATTTGACGCTGATGATTTTGGCGATCTTTCGGTACAGCTGCGCTCCATTCCGCTGATGCTGGGCCAGGCGCGCAGCTCAGACTGCTTCCGTGACGCGCTGGATGAGCTATTGGAAAGCGGGCAGCTGACCGATCAGAAGCGTACCGACCGCATCATACAGATGGCCTGTAAACACGCCGTAAAGGGCGGTGAGCGCGCGCCCATGGAAGCGCTGATGGAGCTGGTGCGCCGC
>JAFUGB010000314.1 GCA_017469605.1 Clostridia bacterium | reverse complement strand
CGGCGGAAATAAAAACTTTCATGGAACAATACCCCCGTCACAAATTTGCTTCATCATAGCACAGCCTGCCATTTGCCACAAGCGGCGATATGTGCTATAATTTTATATGTTTATGCTTACTTTCCTTGTTATTGAGGTCATTCATGGCTGAAATTGTTGTATCCGGAATTGAAAAATCATTTGAACAGGACCGTGTGGTGCTGGACGACGTATCCTTCCAGGTGGAGGCCGGCGAACGCGTGGGGCTGCTGGGCCCCAACGGTGCCGGCAAAACCACGCTGCTGCGCATCATGACCGGCGAGCTGGCGCCCGATAAGGGCTTTATTGCCATTCCCCAGGGCCGCCGCGTGGGATATATCAGCCAGTTGGCTGAAGCGCCGGAGGGCGCGCTGGTGGAGGACGTGCTGCGTATGGCCTTTGCCGATGTGACCGCGACCGCCCAGGCGCTGGAAGAAGTGCAAAAGCAAATGGACGCCGGGCTGCACAGCGAGGCGCTGCTCAAAAAATACGACGCCCTGACCACGCGCTTTGACATGCTGGGCGGCTATGACTGCGAAACCCGGCTCAGCAAGGTAGCCAACGGCCTTCACATCTCTCCCGACCAGCGCCGGCAGCCCTTTTCCTCCCTCAGCGGCGGCGAGCAGACCCGTATCCGCCTGGCGGTGATGATTCTGCGGGAAACCGATATCCTGCTGCTGGACGAGCCCACCAATCATTTGGATATGGACTCCATTGAATGGCTGGAAAACTACCTGGATCATTATAAGGGCACCGTGCTGGCCGTGAGCCATGACCGGTTTTTCCTGGATCGCACGGTGACGCGCATTGTGGAACTGGATCATGGCGGCGTGGAGTTCTACAGCGGCAATTACAGCTTTTACGTGGTGGAAAAGGAAGCCCGCTACAAGCTGCAAATGAAGCAATATGAAAAAGAGCAGGCCAAAATTGCCCAACTGGAAAAAGCCGCCGATCAATTGAGCGCCTGGGCTTACAGCGGCATGGACAAAACGTACAAGCGGGTGGTGGCCATCCGCCGCCGCATTGAATGGCTGCACCAGACCGAAAAGCCCACCAGAGAGGAGCGCCTGGACCTGGGCTTCCCCACGGTTCCCTTCCGGGCGGACTATGCGCTGCGGGTCAAGGGGCTCAAAAAGAGCTATGGCAGCCGCACGCTGTTTGAAAACGTGACCCAGACCATCCGGGGAGGCGGCGAACGCGTGGCGCTGGTGGGCGCCAACGGCGCGGGCAAAACCACCCTGCTCAAGATCCTGTTGGGAGAAGAAAGCGCCGACGACGGCATCATTGAATTTGGCCCTTCGGTGCGGGCGGCTTACCTGCCCCAGCAGATTGAATTTGCGCATCCCGAACGCACGCTGTATGATACCCTGCTGTACGAGCTGGGCTGCGAGCCGCAGCAGGCGCGCAACCGCCTGGGCGCGTACCGTTTTCGAGGTGAGGACCAGTTCAAACGGGTATCCCAGCTCAGCGGCGGCGAGCGCGCCAGGCTCAAGCTGTGCATGCTGATGAACAGCGCCGTAAATATGCTGATATTGGACGAGCCCACCAACCACCTGGACCTGGATTCCCGCGAATGGATCGAATCGGCGGTGGACCAGTTTGAGGGCACGCTGCTGATCGTCAGTCATGACCGCTATTTTGTAAACCGCTTCGCTACCCGGATTTGGGAACTGGATGAAGGCGAATTGCGCAATTATGATTGCGGCTACAAAAAATACCGCTTTATCCGCGAGCGTGAGCTGGATGCCAGGCAAGCCCGGCAGGCGCTGGAAAAAAGCGCCCAGCGCCAGCAGGAAAAGGCCAAAAAAACGGCCAAGCGTCCGGCTGGGCGCAAGGATGGCAAAACCGAGCGCCGCATGGCCATGATTGAGCGCGACATCGCCAGGCTGGAGCAGCAAAGCGGAGCCCTGGACGCACAAATGGAGGAGAACGCCAGCGATTACGTGCGCCTGGGCGAGCTGCAAGCTGAAAAGGACGCGCTGCAGGAGAGGATCGACGCGCTGTACATGGAATGGGACACGCTGGGAGGATGAGCGATATATCAGCGGCATTCGCGGTAACAAAGCGCTTTTTTCCTTTCTTTTTATACAAAACAGGGCACGTACTCCCTACCCCAAAGATGCGAGGTGAGACACTTGAAGAAAAATCTTTTCATCGCCCTGCTGCTGGCGCTGCTTTGCCTGGCGGTAACCGCCCAGGCCGATATAATGATCAACGAGGTCATGGCCAGCAACGCCACCTTTGTGAACGGGCGGCACGACGACTGGGTTGAACTGTACAATACCGGCAGCACCCAGGTAAAGCTGGCGGGCTGGTACCTGAGCAACGATGAATATAATCTGACCCGCTGGGCCTTTCCGGAAACAGCCGTGATCCCCCAAAACGGCTATCTGGTGGTGTACTGCGCGGGCGCCGATCCCGTGACCGACGGCCAGAAAAACGCGCTGTACGCCAATTTCAAGCTGTCGGCCAAGGGCGACTCGGTATACCTGACCGACCCCGCGGGCAGTACCGTATCCATCGCCTTCGGCAAGCAGTTCGGCAATGTATCCAGCGGTATCCCGCTGGGCGGCGACGGCTGGCATTGCCTGGAAACTGCCACCCCAGGCGCGGCCAATGACAGCCTGTTTTTTGATAAAATGGCCGATGAGCCGGTGATTGAAACGGCCGCGGGCTTCTATGACGGCAGCGTGACCGTGACCATCAGCGGCGCCCCGGGACAGGAGATCCGCTATACCACCGACTGCGGCACGCCCAGCCGTACCTCCGCCCTGTATACCGGGCCCATTGCCGTGGACAAAACCACTGTGATCCGTGCCAGGGCCTTTGCCGAGGATATGCTGGGCTCCATGGTGGCCGGCAGCACCTATATCATCAATGATCCCACGCCCATTCCGGTATCCGTGGTTTCCATTTATACCGATGACGAATATTTTTTCAGCAACAAAAAAGGCATTCTGGTAAAGGGCACGGGCAATACGCCCAACTACGAGCGCAACTGGGAATATCCGGCGCAGATTGAATACTTTGATGAAAACGGCACCCGCCAGCTGGTGCAAATGGTGACCACCCGGGTGGCCGGTCACAGCAGCCGGAACCTGCGGCAAAAATCGCTTTCGGTATTCGCCCGCTCGGCCTTGGGCAGCGACACGCTGGACTGCGCTTTCTTTGAGAACCGTCCCTATACCAGCTACTCGGCCATCCAGCTGCGCATGACCAACAGCGACAACCATTCCACTCGCCTGCGGGATGCCGTGCTGGGCGAAATCAGCGACGGCACCGGTTTGTATTACCAGGCGGGACGCCCCATCATCCTGTACATCAACGGCAAGTATTACGGCCATTACAACCTGCGGGAAAAGGCCAACAAGGACAGCCTGGCTCAGTGGGAGGGCATCACGGACGAGGCCGTTATCAAAGGCATTGATATTCTGGAAGGCAACGGCCTGGACAAAAACAAGGTGATCAAGGGCAGCAATGCCGATTGGACAGAGCTATTGAACTTCTGCCGCAAAAATAAGCTGAATACAGCCGAAAACCTGCAATATGTCCTGGATCGGGTGGATGTTGACAGCCTGTTCAGCTACGCCATCTACAGTATGATGATCAACAACTATGACGCCGGCAACGTGCGCTATTATCGGTTCCCGGGCGGCAAGTGGACCTTCATGCTGCACGATATTGAGGCCGGGGCCATGAACGGCGATGAAACCAAAACGGTCAATCTGATTCTGAAATCCCGCACCGCCAATATTGGCCAATATCCCCATACCATTTTGGCCGCGCTGCTGGAATTGCCCGAATATCGGGATCAGTTTTTGCGCCGCACGGCTGAAATCGTTGAAAACAACCTGCTGTACAGCGAAAGTGTGCGCCCCATCTACCAGAAATGGTTTAGCGTTTTGCAGGAACTGATGCCCCGGCAGATCAAAACCTATCCCTACAATAAGGAATTTACCTTAAACGCCTGGAAAACCAATGTAAACGCTTCCATGACCCGCATGCGGACCTACCCCAAAAAGGTGATCAACGACATCTGCGCCAAGCTGAAGGTCACCAGCGCCGAAAAGCAGACGTACTTCGCCAACACACTGGACCTGCTGGACGTGTACAACGCCCGGCCGCAATAAGCGGCTCCGTCCGCGAAAATTGGAATTTGACAGGGAAGGAAACGATAGGGGCCTGTGCGGCCCCTAAGACCCCGCACCAGGAGATTTCATCTCCTGGACCTCGGCGGCGACAGCCTGTTGGACGCAATCAAACAATTGCCCCGACCAGGCAATTTGAACGCAAAGAACCGCTCCCGGG
>JAFUGB010000313.1 GCA_017469605.1 Clostridia bacterium | reverse complement strand
TTTCGTGATCTCACCGGCTCTGAGCTTTGCGGACTGCTCCTGCCAGGCACGGAGCCGCTGCTCAAAATCGGCAGCCAGTGTACCGTTGCCCGAAATTTCCGCGCGCATGCAAATCAGCCCGTCAGCATCCAGAATGGAAAAAGATGAAAATTTAAGCTTTATTTAAGAAAACCATGATAAAATGGACTGGTAAAAAGGAGGAACACGACATGAAGAAAGCACTTTCTTGGATTTTGGTATTCGTGATGGTTTGCGGATTGCAATGCCTTCCTGCTCTGGGGGAAAACGCAGCGAATTTGAGCAAGGTGGATATGACGAAGTGGCAGTATAACGAAGCGGACGATGTGTACTGGCAGGTTGGCATCAGCTACGCCGCTGCTCCCGCTGACAGCAATTATGAAACCATGGGACTCTTTGTGCCCGGTGCGTATTTCAACGGGACAGCCAATGGTGACGGAACCTATATCTGCACCGTGAATGAGGAAGGCGCTGCCGGTCAGTATACAGCAGCAACGGCTCCGCTGATCATTCCGGTCAATACGCCCGGTTATTCTGCCATGGCTGCGCCCACCGGCTATTCCAGCTCCATGGGCTACGGCAGCATTTCAGACTATACCAGCGAAGGGATCATTGTCCTTTTCGCCGGTGCCCGGGGCTGTGACGCTGGCGCTCCCGCCGGTGTGACGGACTTCAAGGCGGCAATCCGGTATGCGCGTTACAACAAAGACCTGCTGCCCGGGGATATGGGCAGCGTTTTCTCCCTGGGCATGAGCGGCGGCGGAGCACAAAGTGCCATCATCGGCGCCAGCGGAAACAGCGATCTGTATACGCCCTATCTGGCGGCCATCGGCGCGGTGATGACCGAAAGCGACGCGGTGAAAGGCAGCATGTGCTGGTGCCCCATTACCAATCTGGACGTGGCGGATGAAGCCTATGAATGGAACATGGGCAACACCCGCAGCGGCTTGAGCGAAGAAGAACAGACCTATTCTGACGGCATGGCCCTGGCCTTTGCCGATTACATCAACGGACTGAACCTGACCGATGAAAACGGCACCGCGCTGGTGCTGACTGAGAGTGAAGAGGGCATTTATCAGAGCGGTACCTACTACGATTATGTGAAGGGTGTCATCGAAACGTCTCTTGAGCATTTCCTGAGTGATACCGAATTCCCCTATACCGCTTCCTCCTCCGGCAGCTTCGGCGGCCAGGGCGGCATGCGCGGTATGCGCGGCGACAACTTCGGCGGCATGCAGGACGGATTTGGCGACCCCGGCAACGGAGAAAAGCCCGATTTTGGCAATGGCGAAATGCCTGAGTTTGGCAATTTCGCTGGAACAGAAGCCGACCAGGAAGCAATCTATGAGGAGAAGGATGGGATTACTCGCACAGAAAGCACATCCTTCGCATTGTCCCTCAGCAGCACCTATGAAACCAAGCAGGATTATATCAACGCCCTGAACGCCAACGGCGAGTGGGTTTCCTGGGATGAAAGCACGAACACCGTCACCATTACCAGTGTTGCCGCCTTTACGCAGGCGCTCAAGAACGCCTCCAAGGGCATTGCAGCCTTTGATCAGTTGAATCCCACCCAGGGTGAGAACATCCTGTTCGGCTACGGCGATGGCAGCGGCGCACACTTTGACGCGATCCTGGCGAGCCTGGTGCAGGGCAGCGAATACGAAGCGGCTTTTGCGGAAGATCTGGCGAAGCAGGATGCGCTGGGCAATACGGTAGATGTGCGGCTGAACATGTATAACCCTATTTATTATCTCTCTCCCGCGTATGAAGGCTATCAGACGGCGGAGCCTGCCACCTACTGGCGCATCCGCACCGGCATCAATCAGGGAGACACCGCCCTGTGCACGGAAATCGATCTGGCGCTGGCGGCTGCATCCTATGTCGATAGTACACAGGTGGACTTTGAGACCGTCTGGGGGCAGGGTCACACTGAGGCGGAACGTTCCGGTTCTTCTACAGCCAACTTTATCGCATGGGTTCAGGAATGCATGGAGTAATAAAAAGCAAATCAATCTCTAAGGCGCCGTCCATGCAGACGGCGCTTTTCGTAATTTTATGAACTTTGTTATGATTCGCCCATTCAGCAAGGCTAAACTGTATGGTTTACAATCCGGCTTTTTCCTGTCCGCTTCTTCCATTGTTTTTCTGAAACAAAATGTGATAAAATCGCATTTGCCTGATCACAGGTAACAAAATTTCATAAGCAATGAGATTGCTCCCATCTCTGGGAAACGACGAAACATGCGGCGCAAAAGCGCGTAAGTCTGATGACGGTGCGGTTGCTTCATGGAAGGTCATTTTCTTGGAGGTGGTTTTTTCTATGTCTGAACGGAACGATTACCTGGGGAAAGAGAAGGTATGGATCCTGCTGCGCAAATTCTCCATTCCCTGCAGCCTGTCCATGGTCATTGGCGCGTTATATAATATCGTCGATCAGCTGTTCATCGGCAACAGCCGGTTGGGATACCTGGGTAACGCGGCTACGTCTATCGTGTACCCGATCACCATCATCGTGCTGGCCTTTGGCCTGATGTGGGGTGATGGCTGTGCCACCTATCTGAGCATTTGCCAGGGAAAGAAGGATACCTCCCGCATCCATAAGGCGATCGGCGGATGTATCACCTGTTCCGTGGCAGTTGGCGTGATCGTAGTGATTCTCTGCGCCTTGTTTGCGGATGGCATCTTGGGCGCGTTTGGCGCATCCGGCGAAACGCTGGCGTATGCCAAAGAATATTTGTATACGCTGTTATTTGGCATACCCTTTTATCTGGTGGCCACCATGCTGGTCAGCGTGGTACGCGCCGATGGCAATCCCCGCTATTCCATGATTGCCACCTGCACGGGCTGTATCGTCAATATTATTCTTGACCCGGTGTTCATTTATATCTTTGATATGGGTATGACAGGCGCAGCTTTAGCGACTGTCATTGGCCAGTTAAGTTGCTTTGTGTTCATGATGGTCTATATTCCCCGGTATCAGACCTTCCGCCTGAATCGGAAGGCGTTGGTTCCGGATATGAAGGAAGTGCGTATCGCTTCCCAATACGGCATTTCCTCCTTCCTGACCAATATTTCCACCGTGACGCTTTCCATCGTTACCAACATTCTGTTGGCCCGGTATGGCATGAGCAGCGCGTATGGCGCGGATATTCCTATTGCCGTCATCGGCATTGTCTTTAAGGTCTTCGGTATCATCATTTCCATTGCAGTAGGCATTGCCGTGGGCGGTCAACCCATCCTGGGCTTCAACTTCGGCGCAGGCAACATGGATCGTGTGAAGGAAACCTTCCGCAAAATCATGCTGTGCAACCTGATGGTTGGTATCATTGCCACGCTGCGGGTGGAAGGCATTCCGCATATCATCATCAGCTGGTTCGGGGAAGGCAGCGAATTG
>JAFUGB010000312.1 GCA_017469605.1 Clostridia bacterium | reverse complement strand
TCACCGAGGCCGGCGAAAAGTTCGGTCTGGATGTAACCTATGTCGGCAAAGCGTTCACCTACATGTATCTCACCGAGAACATGGACATCTGGGCGCGTGACAACCGCCATCAAGGCTTTGCGGGCGCGTACCTGAGCGCATGCACCCATGCGCAGGCCATACTGGGGATTGATCCCCGTCAGACCACCGTGGAATACAAGGAAGAATTTGGTGAACTGCAAAAGGGCGCGATCTATGACGAAGCGGGATATAAGCTGATCCGCGAGATTGCCTACGATGTGTTCCATGGCAATACCCTTGACGACGAAGCTTTGAACGCGCTGGCGGATCTGGCTGATGAGGCCGAATCCTACACCGTGGTCACCCCTGATAACTACGAGGCCGCGCAGGCCACCCTCGCAAAGATGGAGAAGGACAACTACGCCAAGACGTTGCTGTCCAACAAGATTGCCGCCTATGAGGCTGGCCGTGAGCTGGGCGAATATTCTGAGAATATACCCGTCTCTTACGACGTGTATTGGAACATGATGGCGAAGCAGGATGACATTCTGACCCTCATCACCGACGACGATGCGAAGTATTGGCACTACGATGCCAACGGCAATCCTGTCGCTTGGGAGAAGACCAAGGTGCTGTTCATCGGCAACAGCTTTACCTATCAGAACGGCAACCCCGGCAACCTCAGCGGCGGTGTACCCCGCATCTTCAACGATATTGCGGAAGACCTTGGCTATTATGTGGAAACTTACATGATCGCCGGTCCGAACTGGTACCTGTACAAGCATGCTGATGCTGCCGACGAATGCGGCAAGCAAGTGGACGAACTGCTGCATCACTTTAACGATTTCGACTATGTGGTAATTCAGGAACAGAGCGTGACGCCCGCTGTGGACTATGATACCTTCCTTGACGGTGTAAAGAGCCTGCAGGGGAAGATCAACGATACACAGGATCATGCGAAGATTTACCTCTATGCGACATGGGGCTCTCCGCTGGGTCTGACCAACATCATCAACGACAACGGCTTCACCG
Source organism: Clostridia bacterium (assembly GCA_017469605.1). Lineage (GTDB taxonomy): Bacteria > Bacillota > Clostridia > Christensenellales > Aristaeellaceae > SFMI01. The sequence continues at coordinate 8,937 of JAFUGB010000312.1, read as the reverse complement.
ACTTCCACGATGTGGAGGAAATGGAACTGGGCATCCGCAACGCCTACTATGCCGCCGGCGAGGCTTGCCAGCTGCCTGTGACGCCCGTTGGCAAGGCCTACATCCGCGCTTTCCATGAGGGCATTGATCCTTGGGCTGTGTTTGACCATCGCCATCCGGGTCACACCGGCGCATACCTGAGCGCATGTGTGCACGTGGCCAACATGCTGGGCGGCGATCCTCGCCGCACTACTTTCGAGTGCGATGAGACCATCGAACCTACCCCGGTCCGTCTGGATGCGGATACCTACAAGGCTCTGCGCCAGATTGCCTATGAAATCGTCAAGGAAGGCGTGGAAGTGGACGACGACGCGCACCTGACCACCCGCGTGATGATGCACCTGCTCGATGGTGAGAACATTGTTTCCACCACTGGCGTGTGCGCTACCATCGGTGATACCGAAGCGTCTGTGAAGGTGGATGTACCCGAGGGCTACAGCCTGCCCGATCCGTTGGCTGCCATGCTGAAGCGCCTGGACGGCAGCGAGACCGCCGAGGGCTTTGCCATCACCTATACAGAGGCCGAGGGCAGAAATCCCGCTACTCTGAACTTCACCCTTGCCGAGGACGAGATCACTGAAGAGATCACCTTCGAGGTAGCACTCACCAAGTAAGCTAACAAAAACTGTAGCCCGCTATCAGCCGATGGACTGATGGCGGGCTGATTTTTACTCCCGGCGTTTTTCTATTACGCGGGTTGGTGAAAGTTAGGGATTGAAAAAGGTTCGTCTATATCGGAAAACGTCATTGCTTCGATCTGGAGCGAACTGCGAAAGTCTTTGCCATCTTACATGGTGCCAGACTATCAGAACTACACCTTCCCGGATAATCTGAATCCCTCCCGCGTGGATTTGCGGGAGGGATTTTTGCGGAAAGGAATCACGGAGCCATTACCCGGCATTCCTCCCGGCCGTAATACGCAAAGCAGTTCAGCGCGTCGGCGTTGATGCGCTCCCCGGCGGCCAGGATGGGTACGGCGGGAGGGCAGCCCATGTGGGCGTCGGCCAGCACGCGGCCCAGGCATTGGGACACGGGCAGCGCGGCCTGGGGCGAAAGCATGGCCTGCCGGATGGAGCATACGCGCTCGGGAGGGGGCAAATCGGGCGGCGAACCGACAATGGCGGCCCGCGGCGGAATGTCCAGCAGCGCCCTTTCCAGCCGCTGATAGCCCGCCTCCGGCAGCATGGGCCCGGGCATCAGCACCAGGTGGTCAGGGTCTGAAAACTCGCAGGCAATGCCCTGCTGTCCAAGAAGCGCGTGCAGATCGTCGCCGGTGTATCCGTAGGGCTTGGGCGTCAGCGCCAGCTTCATGGGTTCATCGCCCGTGAGGGTATAGCCATGATTTTGCAGCGTTTCCCGCAGGATGGCCGTCCGCGCGGCGCAGGCCGCCAGCCGCTCTCCAAAATCCCCGGCCAGGCAGGGGTTCGCGGCGTCCAGCGATTGCAGGATCAGGTAGGACGGGCTGGTGGAGGCAAACAGCGAAAGCGCGGGCTCGGCCAGGGCCGCGAAGGGTTCCGGGGCGCTTTGGCCGATGTGCAGGTAGGCCGCGCCGGTGAGGCAGGGAAGCGTTTTATGGGCCGAATCGCAGCACAGGTCGGCCCCCAGCGAAAGGGGATGGCTGTCCCGGGGCAGAAAGCGCAGGTACGCGCCGTGGGCGTTGTCCACCAGCAGCGGCACGCCGTGGGCATGGCATACCGCCGCCAGCCCGGCCACATCGGCCATGTTCCCCAGGTAATCGGGCGAGGTGATATAGACCGCCATGTACCGCTCCCGGGCCAGGCGGCTTTCCAGCGTTTGGGGCGAAACGGTGCAGCGCAGCAGCCCTTCCCCCGGCCGCGGGAAGATCCAGTCGATATCGATGTCCAGCAGCGCCGAGGCGGTCATCAGCGTTTTGTGGGCGTTGCGCCCCGCCAGCAGCCGGGCGGGCAGGCCCAGCCGCCTGGCCCGGATCAGCGCCAGGTACAGCATGGCCCGGATGCACAGGCTGGAGCCCTCGGCGCTGTACAGCGTGCGGCGGGCGCCAAAAAGCGCGGCGGCGTTGTCCTCGCTTTCCCGGATGATGCCCCGGGCGTGGTACAGCTCATCCGCCCCGGCGATCTCGGTGATATCCAGCGCTTCAACGCCCAGCGGGCCGGTTCCCTTGTGCCCCGGCATGTGCATGCGCACAGCGCCGCCCTGGGCGTATTGGCGTACAAAATCGCAGATGGGGGTGTTCATAATGCCTGTCTGCCTTTCATGGATGGATAACGGTATGGACGCGCATCATATCAAAAGCCGCCGCGTATGCGCCACGCGGCGGCTTGTGCTCGGTTGATTACGCCGGCGGGCGTATAGCCTTGCGGAAGCAGCTACCTTCCTGCCCCCTAATTATATGTGTTCCGAAGGGCTGTGTCAAGGACGCGGCGGCGTTTTCTTATTTCGCGGGGCGGGGGCGGGCATCCAAAAAACCGCACTGGACGCCGGGGGCAAACCATGGTATACTTACAATTGTATCCGTGCGCGACGCGCGGAATGAAAGGGAAAAGATACAATGGTGAAAAGCTTGTGGAAAATCGCTGTGATTATCGTGCTGCTGGCCATGCTGCTGGTGCTGGCGCCCCTGCCCTATTCCGTTTACGATGCCTATGCCGAAATCGTGGAGCTGCCCCTGGAGCAGAAGGCGCCCGCGGTGGATTGGAGCCGGTTTGTTTCGGAGGACGAATACGAGGATCCCTCGCTGCATGTGCGCGTTTTCCGCGGCAATCGCATTTATGATACCAATTACGTATACGCTGTGGTGGAAATTGCCAACGGCAGCCAGATCCGCTCGGCCTTTGTGGACCGCGCCACCAACGATCAAACCGCCAAGGGCTTCCGCATCGCCATGGATAACAACGCGGTGTTCGCCGTCAACGGCGATTACTTCTGCCATCCCTGGCACAAGGAAACCTATATCGTGCGCCAGAGCCATGAGTACAAGACCCGCTATGTGGATAAAAAATGGGATATCCTGATCATTGACCAGTACGGCGATTTTCATGTGATCACCGAGCCTACCAAGGACAAGCTCAACGCCTGGATCGATGAAAACGTGGTAAACGGCGATCTGCGGATCATTAATACCTTTAATTTCGGCCCTCTGCTGATTGAAAACGGCCAGACCACCCGGGAGGATTTCAACACCACCCTGAACCATGATTACATCGGCAACCATAAGCAGGCCCAGCATATGTGCATCTGCCAATTGGACAAGCTCACCTACCTGTTCGTTACCAGCGAGGGGCCCGACGATGAAAAGGGCGCCGGCCTGACCATGAACCAGTTTGTGGACTGCCTGCGGGAAATTGAGGACAGCCTGGAGGGCTATACCATCAAGACCGCCTTTAACCTGGACGGCGGCAACAGCGCCACCATGGTGTTCAAGGATCCCGAAAAGGATGGCCTGAAAAAGATCAACGCCCCCAATAACAGGAACGCCGAGCGCTGGATCAAGGATATCATTTACTTTGTCAGCGCGTGGCAGGAGGAATGAAAGGGACAGAATGGATTACGAAATGGAAGAATTCACCGGCGAGCTGTTCCGGGTGGCCGGCCTGCGCGTTACCGGCTTTTCGCTGTTTGTGACCGTCGGCGCGGTGATCGGCCTGGTGATGGCGCTGCGCCGGAGCAAAAAAACCGGCGTGGCTGCCGACGCCGTGCTGTGGTTTGCCATGCTGGGCATCCCCCTGGGACTGCTGTGCGCAAGGCTGGTGTTTGTGCTGTATAATTTTTCCGATATCAAGTATTACGGCTTCTGGTATATTTTCCGGATGGACTGCGGCGGCTTTACCGTGATGGGCGCCAGCCTGGGGCTGCTGCTGGCGGGCTGGCTGGCAAAAAAGATCACTTTTACCCGGTTTACCGACCTTATGGATACCGTGCTGCCGGGGCTGCTGCTGGCGCTGGCCATGGAGCGCTTTGGCGAAGGCGCCACCAGCAACGGCACCGGCCTGGAGGTCAGCGCCCGCGCCCTGCAGTTTTTCCCGCTGGCCCGCCCGGGCATTTACGAGGGCATGTATACCTATGCCGTGCATATGTTTGAGGGCATGACGGCGCTGGTGGCGGGCGTTTACACCCAGGGCATGACGGCGCCTCGGGGCCGCGCCGCCGGCACGGGATTGATCCTGGCGGCCGCCGGGCAGATCGTGTGGGAGAGCATCCGCAAGGACGACCGCATGATGTTTGATATGGCCAGCCTGCTGATGATCTTCTGCGCCGCCGTGCTGTTTATCCTGCTGCTGCTGTGCCTGATCCGCCTGGATTGGCCCCTGGGCGGCAAGGCCATCGCCATGGCGGGCTTCCTGCTGCTGGCTGCGGCCACCGGCGCGCTGCAGTTCTTCATGGAGGGCAAGTTTGTGCAGGCCATCCCGGTATGGCTGTGCTTTGCCCTGTCCTGTGTCACCACGGCGGGCATCGTCTGGCTGTGCCTCCGGGTGCTGGCCGCCGCCACAGAGGATTGAACGCGATGCCAAAACGGAACATGTAAGTGGGACAGGAGCGGGGAATGCGCGCGATTTTCAAACGGGAATTGCAGTCCTATTTTTATACCGCCGGCGCCTATGTGTATATGCTGGTGTTTTTCGCGCTGGGCAGCGTGTTTTTTGCCGTGGGCAACCTGGCGGCCCACAGCAGCGACCTGACGGGCTTTTTATGGAACATGGGCTATCTGTGGATGCTGCTTACCCCGGTGCTCACCATGCACACCTACGCCGGGGAGCGCAAAAGCCGCACCGATCAGCTGCTGCTCACATCGCCCCTGCCGCTGTCGGGCATCGTGCTGGGCAAGTACCTGGCGGGGGCCGCCGTGCTGGCGCTGACCGGGGCGCTCTCGCTGATTTATCCGCTGATCATTGGCCTGTGGGGCAGGCTGTACGGCGGCGAGGCGCTGTGCGGCTACCTGGGCTTCCTGCTCCAGGGCTGCGCCTTCCTGGCCATTGATATGTATGTTTCGGCCCGGTGCCGCACGCCGGTGACGGCGGCGGTATGGGCCTTTGGCGTAAACCTGATGCTGTGGCTCACCGATGTGCTCAACAGCGCCGTAAACATTGGCTGGATCAACCGCGTGCTGCGGGCCGTGAGCCTGTACATGCGGGCGTCGCCCTTCCAGCAGGGGCAGCTGAGCCCGGCCAATGTTTTGTATTTCCTGGCGGTGATCGCCCTGATGCTGTATTTCACCGTGCGCGCGCTGGATGCCCGCCGGTGGAGCGGCAAGCCCGCCCGTACGCTGCTGAACGCCGGGCTGTGCCTGCTGGCGGCGGCGGCGGCCATAGCCGCCTGTTCGGTGGCCGATCTTTGGGAAAGCCGCGCCGCCGGGCGCGTAGACCTGAGCTTTAACCGGGTGACCACCCAGAGCGAAACCACCCTGGCGGTGCTGCGCGGGCTGGACAAGGATGTGCATGCCTATGCCGTGGCCAGCCAGGGCAATGAGCTGAACGACCTGAACGCCCTGCTGGACCGCTACCAGGCGGCCTCGGCGCATTTTTCCTGGAGCCAGGAGAGCCTGAGCCGCAACCCGCTGCTGCTGCAATGGGTTTCGGACGATGTGGGCGACAGCGCCGTGACCGCCGACTGCGTCATCGTGCGCTGCGAGCAGACGGGCCGTACCCGGGTGCTGACCTGGGACGATTATATGCGCTTTTCCTACAGCGACGCTTCGGGCAGCTATGCGTGGACCGGCCTGACCTATGAGCAGGCCATCACCGGCGCCATTGTATACGTGACCACAGACGATCTGCCCACGGTGCAGCTCCTTGCCGGCCACGGTGAGCTGACCGCCGATGAAACGGCGGCGCTGGAGCAGCGGCTGGCGGCCGCCAATTACGCCGCGCGGCGGGTGAGCCTGAACAACGGGGACGCGCTGGATCCCGGCGCGCCGCTGATGATTTTGTCCCCCACGCTGGATATCAGTGAAGCCGAGGCCGAAGCGCTGGCCGATTATGCCCGGCACGGCGGCAGCCTGTTTATCACCGCTGATTTCACCGATCCCGATATCCTGCCCAACCTGTACGCCTTTTACCGGCTGTACGGCGTGGCGCCCATGCCCGGCCTGGTGTTGGCCGATGAAGGCGACCGGGGCAGCTATTATACCAATATTGCCGAAATCACGCCCACGCTATCGCCCATCGTTGGCGTTACCGACGGCATGGCGCAAAGCGGCGGGGCGCTTTTGATCCTGGCCCCGGCCCGGGCCATGGAGATCACCGCCCAGGCCAGTGCTGACCTGATCGTGGATCCGGTGCTGCAAAGCGGGGCGACCAGTTATTTGCGCCGGGTTTCCGAGGACAGCATTGAAACGGCGCGGCAGGCGGACGATCCCCAGGGGCCCTTTGCCCTGGCGGTGCTGTGCGACCGCGCCTTCAGCGACGGCACGCGCTCCCGGGCCTTTTTCATCGGCAACAGCGGCATGTTCCTGGATGAAACGGTAATGCAGATGACCGCCAGCGGCGATCTGCTTTTGCAGGTCACGCGCTATCTGGCGGGGGACGGCGAAGCGCTGGATATTGCCCCCCGGCAGGCCACCCGGCCGATGCTCAACGCCCCCTCGGGCGCCCTGCCCATCCTGCTGCTGGTGCTGCCCGTGCTGCTCATTGCCGGATTGGCCGTGGCCGTATTGACGCCGCGGCGCTACCTGTGAGCCCGGTGCGGCGGCGCACGCCGCGGAAAATAAAACGCTGGCTGGTCCCGGCGCTGCTGGGAGCGCTGGCGTTGGCGCTGGGCATCCTTTGGCTGGCGCTGCGGAAAACGCCCGTTTCCCTGCCCGATCCGGTGACCGCCAGCCCGGTGACGCTGAGCAGCCGGGACGCCGCGCTGATCAGCCGTATCGAAATAGAAAACACCGAAGGCGCGCCCTATGCGCTGATCCAAACCGATGACGGCTGGCGCATGGAGGGCCGGGAGGATTTTGCCTTCCGCGCGTCCACGCTGGACGCCATCGTGGACAACGCCGCCCTGATCGTCGCGGATGATACCGTGGGCCGCCTGGGCGAGCATCCCGAATGGCAGCTGCAGCACTTTGGCCTGGAAACGCCATCCGCCCGGGTCACCGTGCGCTTTTCAGACGGCGGCAGTCTGGCCTTCCGCATTGGCGACAGCGTGCCCCAGGAGACCCCGGCCTATTATTTCCTGCTGGAAGGCGACGACAGGATCTTTACCATCAGCGCGGACGTGTATGAAGCCTACACCTATACCCAGGCGGGCCTGCACGATGTGACCGATCCCGCGCTGAATGGCGCGCTGATCGACCGCATCGCCTTTACTGGCGATAATCCCTTCACCGCCGAAAGGCGGGAGGACGGCTGGTACCTTACCGCGCCCCTGGCCTATCCCCTCAGCGACGCCGCCATGGATAGCCTGCTGAACAAGCTTTCGGGACTGCGCTTTGCCCAGTACGTGGGCAGGGAGGCCGATACCGACCTGGGCAGCCTGGGCCTGGCGCCGCCGGTGCGCACCGTGACGCTGGACATCGCGGAAAGCCTGGTGACCGGCTATGATGAAAACGGCCAGGCGATGGCCGAAACCCGCCTGCCCGCCTACCAGCTGCGGTTTGACCTGGGCGATTATGAAAGCGGGATCGTGTTCTACTGCCTGTACCGGGGTGATGTGGTGAAGGCCACGGTGTTCAGCGCCGGATTCCTGCTGACCCAGGACTATGAGCCGCTGCTGCTGAGCGCGCCCTTCAACGCCCCCACCAATGACCTGGCGGGGCTTACCATCCTCCAGGACGGCACTGAAACCGATTATACCCTGTTCCTGCGGGAGCGCGTGCTGCCCAACAACCGGTTTGAAACCGATGAAAGCGGCAATATCCTCTACGATGTGGTGGTGGAGAAGGACGGCGAGCCCATCGACAGCGACGCCTTCCTGACGGCCTACAGGCAGCTGGTGGCGCTGCGCGCCGCCGACCGCCTGCCCGCGGGCTGGACGGTGCCCGGGGAGGACCCGTATTTCGCCATCCAATTCCGCCGCTCCACCGCCAGCCGCTTGGTGGCGCTGTACCCGCTGGACGCCCTGCATTGGGCCGTGGCGGTGGACGGCGTGGCGCTGTACCAGGTGGAACGCGGCTGGGCCGAGGACATCCGCTGGCCATAGGCGCTGGCGAAGCGGCAATAACAACTGTTGGCGGGAGGAAAGGCTTGCCCGCCCCCTTTCATACGAAAACCTGACGAAAACAATACATCTGAAAACAGAAATTGGCAGGGAAGGGATACGAACGGGGGCGTTCTCTTTCGGAGCCCGAAAGAGAACCAGACAGGGCTGCGTTTGTCGCCGTAAAAGCAACAATCGCAAAGAGGAACGGTAACGCAGTGATCGGCTTCCGGGCAGCACGGCAAAGCCGTGCATGCTGTGCGCAAAGCGCACAGCGAAAACCCGCTGGACAGACCGGAAAATAAGTAAACTTATTTTTCGGCTGGCCACCGGGTTTTCTTCTGCCCGGAAGCTCTCTTGGCGATATCCAAGTTACAGGCGCAAATTGTTAGTTGTTTCTTTTAAGCCGGTTCGCCCGGCGGGATGCAAGGGATGAATCCCTTGCCGCAGGATCATAAGGGCCGCGCAGGCCCTTATCGTTCCCCCATCAATTTCTGTTTGTACAGTTTTAATTGGGGATCAGTATGAACGGCAGGATTTCTGCCGTTTTTTTGTGCGCTGCCACTCCCTGGACGCAAAGGGGCTGCTGTCCCCCGCCGGATCGACATTCTTCGCGCGGCCGTTCGCCCCTTTCGCCCTGCCCGGGGCGCTATGATGAAGGCGAAGGGGGCAAGGGCCATGGTGGTATCGGGGGAACTGTATATCGGCGTCAATTTGCTGATGGATCTGTGCTGCCTGATGGCCGCCGGGCGTGCCTGCCAGGCCCGGGTCAGGCCCGGACGGCTGCTGCTTTCG
>JAFUGB010000311.1 GCA_017469605.1 Clostridia bacterium | reverse complement strand
GGGGAGCCACCAGCGATACGGTGTAGTTGGCGCATTCGCTGTAGAAAGGGTCACCGATGGGGCTGTATTCCTCAGACCGCCATTGCCCGTTTTCATAAACCGCCAGGATGGGCAGGATATTGCCAAACTGCCAGATGCCCTGGCTGTATCCGAAACGGTGGGCGCAGGCCGGAACGGTGATTCGGCAGCGCAGCAGCAATTGTCCGCTTTCCCGGTCGCCCAGCGGCGGAACAGCTACCTGCAGCGCGGTGCCGGCATCGACGGCAAAGGCGGCTTTTACCGTTTCGCCGTTCCACCAAACGCCTTCCACGGCAATCCCGCCGGGATCAAAGCCCTGGGGATAGCAAGCCTCGTACAAGGCGTCGATGGCGGCCGGGCTGGTTTCTTCCTTCGCGTACGCCCCCGCCCAGGTGCGCAGCAGCAGCGATTCCAGCGTATTGCCGGTGCGGTTGGTATATTGCAGCGTCATGGTGACGGCCAGGCTGCTTTCCTCCGGGCGGAAGAGCAGGTCATAGCTGTATTCATTCAGCCCGCCGGAAGCCGACTGCGCGCGCTGCCCGGCCCTGATCCGGGGCCGCAGATGGAACCCATCCAACGCCAGTACGGCCAGCAGGACGGCTGCGAGCAGCGCACCGGCGAATATCTGCCAGCGCTTTCCTATTATACTACGTAACCGCACTTGCTGTCACCCCGCTTCCGGTAAACTTTTTATAAATTCAAAACATTTTATATCATACTATATGAGCAAAGCAATTGTAAAGAAAAACTCCGCCCTTGACAGGAGAAAAGCAAAACTGTTACAATAAACAAAACAGATGAAAGGGATGGAAGGATGCGCAAATAATCCGTTTTGACTGATTGCAGCTTTTGCCGCGGAAAGGCGGCTGTTTGTGCATGTCAAAAACGGATATGGGCGCGTCATGGAAGCTTTCCATTTTCTTTGACGTGTCTCCGCGCGGCATGCTTGCGGAGGTGTTTTTTTATGCTTACCATCAAAAATCTGACCATATACCATCAGAAGGATCTGCGGGAGCTGGTCCATGATCTTTCATTTACCGTATCGGGCAAGGATCGGCTGGCGGTGATCGGTGAGGAAGGAAACGGCAAATCCACGCTGCTCAAGCTGATCTATGCGCCGGATTCAGCGCTGCAATATTGCAGCTGTACCGGCGCCATCGCCAGCCCGGGAGAACGGCTGGGCTATCTGCCCCAGGAGATCCCGGCAGAAGAGCGCGGCCTGCCGGTTTACGCCTTTTGCGCCCAAAAGGAAGCCTTTCTGGAAGCCGATCCCCGGGAGATCAGCGGCCTGTGCGCCAGGCTGCGGCTGCCCGCCGATGTGTGCTACGCCGATCAGCCGGTGTATTCGCTGTCGGGCGGTGAAAAGGTCAAGCTGCAGCTGCTGCTTTTGCTCTGCGGAAAGCCCAGCATGCTGCTGCTGGATGAACCCAGTAACGACCTGGATTTGCCGTCGCTTCGTTTCCTGGAGGATTTCATTGTTTCATGCGGGCTTCCCGTGGTTTACATTTCCCATGATGAAACGCTGCTGTCCCGCACAGCCACCCGGGTGCTGCATCTGGAGCTGGCCCATTACAAAAAAGAACCCCGCTGGACGCTGGCCAATGTCCCCTATGCGCGATATATGGCTGAACGGGCCCAGGCCCTGAAAAAACAGGAAGCCGCGGCGCAAATGGAACGGCGGGAGATCAGGGCACAGCAGGCGCGCTTCCAGCGCATCCAGCAATCGGTGGAGCATGCCCAGAATGATATTTCCCGCCAGGACCCGTCCGGCGGACGGCTGCTGAAAAAGAAGATGCAGGCCGTTAAATCGCTGGAAAGGCGATTTGAGCGGGAACGGGAAAACCAAACCCAGCGCCCCAATATTGAGTATGCCATGGATGCCTCCTTCGCGGGGGATCACAGCATGCCGCCGGGCAAGCGCGTGCTGGAGGCGCATTTGCCCGCGCTGCGCCTGGAAAACCGCGTGCTGGCGGAAAATATCCATTTGGACATGATCGGTCCCGAAAAAGTGCTGCTGGTGGGCGAAAACGGCTGCGGAAAAACGACGCTGCTGCGGCATATCGCGGAAGCAAACCTGGGCCGTGCCGATATCCGCGCCGCTTTCATGCCCCAGCGTTATGAAGAGCAGCTGCCCGGGGAAAAGACACCCATCCAATATTTGCATACCCGGGGCGACAAGGAGCAGCTCACGCAACTGCGCGCTTATCTGGGGGCGTTCAAATTCACCCGGGAGGAAATGGAACATCCCATCCAAACGCTGTCCGGCGGACAGAAGGCCAAATTGCTGTGGCTGCGGATCATTCTGAGCGATGCCAACCTGCTTTTGCTGGACGAGCCCACCCGCAATCTCTCGCCGCTGTCGGCGCCGGTAGTCCGCGGCCTGATGTGCGGCTTTGAGGGCGCCATCCTGTCCGTTACCCATGACCGGACGCTGATCGGCATGTGGCCGGGCCGGGTACTGCGGCTTTGCAAAAATGGGATGGAACCCCTCTCAAGGGCCGAAATTGAAGCCCTTTAATGGGAACGGATCCGCCAAGAACCCCTAAAAAGAAAAAAATTTGCACAAAATTGTGTAGAAAATGTTTCAATTCACTTGATTGATTGAAATATTTGTTGTAATATATAGGTGTATTTGGCTGTACTTATACACAGGAAGGAATGAAAAAGCTGTGGCAAAACGCATTTTACTTGTGGATGACGAGCCCTTGATTATCAAGGGCCTGAAATATACGCTGGAGCAAGAAGGCTATGAAACGCTGTCCGCCATGGACGGAGAGGAAGCGCTCAGCGTTTTCTTTTCCAATACCGTTGATCTGGTGCTGCTGGATGTGATGCTGCCCAAGCTGGATGGCATTCAGGTCTGCCAGCGGATCCGGGAGAGCAGCAACGTGCCCATCATCATGCTCACGGCCAAGGGCGAGGATATGGACAAGATCCTGGGCCTGGAGTATGGGGCCGATGATTATATGACCAAGCCCTTCAATATTTTGGAGGTCAAGGCGCGCATCAAGAATATCCTGCGCCGCGCCAGCCAGCCTGTGGCTACCGAGGATAAAAAGGTGATTCGCGTGCGCGACCTGGTGGTCAATGTGGTCAATCGCTCCGTCACACTGGGGGGCAAGGAAGTGCGTCTGACCGCCAAGGAGTTTGACCTGCTGCAGCTGTTTATCAATAACCGCGGCAAGGTGTTCAGCCGCGAAGCCATGCTGGAAACCGTATGGAAGTACGATTATATGGGCGACGCCCGCACGGTGGACGTGCATATCCGCCGCCTGCGTGAAAAAATCGAACGCAATACCTCTCAGCCGGAGTTCATTTTCACCAAGTGGGGAGTGGGCTACTATTTTACTGATAAGGACTGATAAAAACATATTCAGCATCCGGTGGCAGATCGCGCTGGGCTTTCTGCTGATCGTGGGCTTGTCATTTTCTGTCATGGCCAATTCGCTCACCACTATGGTGGGCGATTATCTGTTTGAGCAGCGCATCCGCACCGACGGCGCCAGCGTGGAAAGCTTGGCTGTGCGCATCGCGCCGCTGTTGGCCCGGTCGGATACCGACGCGCTCAATGAGCAGCTGACCGTGGCAGGGGGCGAACTGGGCGGCCGGCTGATGGTGCTGGATAAAAATGGCAAGGTGCAGGTGGATACCTACGCTATGCTGAACGGAACCCGGGTCACCTATCCCGAGGTGGCCAGTGTGCTGGTGCGGGGTGATATGGCCGATTACGGCGTGCATGCCCTGGGCAGCGACGGCGAGGAAAAGGAAAGCGGCAATTTTCTGTTCAGCCGCGCGGGGGACGCCACTTGGGTGGGGTATTGCACCGCGGGCATCATCAGCCAGTCCGATGTCATCGGCGTGCTGCTGCTGGCTTCCCCGGTGCAGGCCATGATGACCAACCTCTACGAGCTCAGGGATCAAATGCTGCTGATCTTTATCGTGGTAGCGGCTTTTGCTATCCTGTTCAGCCTGATTTTTTCCCAGATCATTACCAAGCCCGTTACCGCCCTGACCAAGGGTATCCAGAGCATGGCCCGGGGCGATTTTTCCACCCGCGTGCAGGTGCAGGGATCGGGCGAAATCCGTCGCCTGGCCCGTACCTTCAACGCCATGAGCGAAAAGATTGAATCGCTGGATGAGGCCAGGAACCAGTTCGTTTCCAACGCCAGCCATGAGCTTAAAACACCGCTGGCCACCATGAAGATCATGATTGAATCGCTGATCTATCAGCCTGAAATGGAGAGCGGGCTGCGTACGGAGTTCCTTACTGATATTAACCGCGAAATTGATCGGCTGTCCTCCATCGTAAGCGATTTGCTCACGCTGGTGCGCATGGATGTGAAGGATGTGAAACTCAGCCGTGAAAATATGAGCCTGGCCGCCCTGGTAAAGGATACCGAACACCTGCTTACGCCGCTTAAGGAAAAGCGGGGGCAAAAGCTGGTGCTGTCCCTGCAGGACGATTGCGATATGTATGCTGACCGTACCAAGTTACAGCAAGTGGTCTATAACCTGATGGAAAACGCCTTCAAGTATACCCAGGAGGGCGGCACGGTATGGGTTACGCTGCAAAGATCGGGACGTAGCGCCGTGCTCCGGGTGCAGGATAACGGCCCCGGCATTGCCGCCGAGCACCTGCCCCATATTTTTGACCGCTTTTATCGTGTGGATAAAGCCCGAAGCCGCGATGCCGGCGGCACCGGCCTGGGCTTGGCCATCGTGCATCAGCTGGTTATGCTCCATGGCGGTGAAATCCATGCGGAGAGCGAAGTGGGGAAAGGGACGGCCTTTACTGTGGAATTGCCGCTGTACCAGGGATGATCCGGGCGGCAATTCTTGGATGAATGCTGTAACCGTTTGGAAATTTGCAGGATCGAGGTGCTGTTATGGCCATTGCGTATTTGAAGGGCGGCAGGGAAACGCGCGTTTTGCAGGGCAATCCCTGGGTGTTCCGCAGCGATATCGACCGGGTATCCGGACAGACGCAGCCGGGCGACGTGGTATCTGTTAAAAGCGCCCGGGGACGCATGCTGGGCTGCGCCTTCTATAATCCGCAAAGCCAGATTTCCCTGCGCTTTGTTACTTTTAGGGATGAACGGGTCAATGACGATTTTTTCCGCGCCCGCGTTCACCGCGCTGTTGAATACCGGAGGACGTTTGCCGATCTGAACAGCTGCCGCATGATCTTTGCCGAAAGCGACGGACTGCCCGCGCTGGTCGTGGACAGCTTCGGCGGCGTGCTTTCCATGCAGTGCCTGTGCCTGGGCATGGAAAAATACCGGCAAGTGATTCTGGACGCCCTGGTGGAGGAACTGCATCCCATGGGCATATACCAGCGGGACGACGTACCGGTGCGGACGCTGGAGGGCCTGGAACAGGAAACCGGGCTGCTGTACGGCGAGGTGCCCGATAAAGTGGAAATCACTGAAAACGGTGTCCGTTTCCTGGTGGACGTGAAGAATGGCCAGAAAACCGGCTTTTTCCTGGATCAGAAGGAGAACCGTGCCGCCATTGCTCCTTTTGTGAAAAACCAAAGGGTGCTGGACTGCTTTACCCATACGGGAAGCTTCGCGCTGCACGCGGGCCATTACGGCGCGGCCGAGGTCACCGGTGTGGATATTTCAGAATTCGCCTGCCGGTGCGCTGAGGAAAACGCCAGGCTGAACCGGCTTGAAAACGTTCATTTTGTGACGGCCAACGCTTTTGACCTGCTGAAGGAAAAGCAGGCCGCGGGGGATAAATACGATGTGGTCATATTGGACCCGCCCGCCTTTACCAAAACCCGGAATGCCGTTGAGCCCGCCCTGCGCGGCTATAAGGAAATCAACCTGCGGGCCATGAAGCTGCTGCGGGACGGGGGATACCTGGTCACCTGCTCCTGTTCCCAGCATATTCTTCCCCCTATGTTCCAGAAGGTGGTGCTGGAGGCGGCCAACGATACCCACAGCCAACTGATGCAGGTGGAATTCCGCACCCAGGGCCGCGATCACCCCATCCTTCCCGCCCTGCCGGAAACCCAGTACCTCAAATGCGGCATTTACCGGGTAAGCCGATAAAGCATTTCCATAAGATCCTGGAAGGAGAGGAAAACCGTGGCGCGCGTCATAAAAACCGCGGCGTGGGTCAGCGTTATCTGTACGGCGCTGTTTTGCGCGATCTATCGCGGCACGCAAAGTCCGTTCTTTTTTTCGCTGGGCATTACCGCGGGAACGGTTGCCTATCATGTTATCATGCGGCTGCTGGTTGGCTTTTGCTATAACAGCGCGCTGCATAATAAAGTCAATTATAAGCATCCCTGGTTCCGACAAAGAAGCCTGGAGCCGGCATTCTATGAAAGGCTTCGCGTAAAAAGCTGGAAATCCAGGATGCCCACTTACGATCAGGATCGGTTTGATCCCAGGAAGCATACCTGGGAGGAAATCGCCCAGGCCATGTGCCAGTCCGAGCTGGTGCATGAAACCATTGCTGTTCTCAGCTTCCTTCCGCTGGTGGCCAGCGTATGGTTTGGCAGTTTCCCGGTTTTCCTGATCACATCGCTTTGCAGCGCGGCCTTTGATCTGATTTTTGTGATCATGCAGCGCTATAACAGGCCCGTCGTATTGCGCCTTGTGGAAAGACAGCGGGAAAGGGAGAATAAGAGGAACTGATCAGCATCGATTCCAGAAAAATAATACCTGATTCCAGGCTTGTATACTTTTTCTGGAAATGATTGCGCGTTTGCGCACTGCCAATGCTCCCTGTTTTTAGTAAAATTACCGAAAAGGGATTGACTTTAACAGATAAATGTGCTATAATATTTGTCGCTGGTGAATGACGGCTGTCGACCGCCGCTTGGATACAGCAGCGGGAAACCGTACAACTGAACATGGAGAAGTCGCCTAGTTTGGTCGAGGGCGCGCGACTGGAAATCGCGTAACGGCCACAAACCGTTCGAGAGTTCGAATCTCTCCTTCTCCGCCAGAAAAAAGTCCGATATTCCGGGCTTTTTTCATGTTTTTGGATGCTTATACTGATCCCAAATAAAAACTGTACAAACAGAAATTG
>JAFUGB010000310.1 GCA_017469605.1 Clostridia bacterium | reverse complement strand
TTATTGATGATCTGGAGCTTGCGGCGAAACGCAAGCCTTTTTTTATGATTCATGGTGATCCGAAATATCCGGAGAAAGCAAATTTTCCGTTTGTCCCGTTCCAATGGCTTCCACGTCCCGAAGACGGCGGTTGATCGCCCTGGTGCGCACGGCGGCCTTTTCGATGGTTTCTCCCGCCTGGCGCAGGCGCTGCTGGGTTTGGTCCAGAAGATCGCTGAAACGGGCAAATTCGGTTTTCACTGCCCCCAAAAGCTGCCATACCTCAGCGGAGCGCTGCTCAATGGCAAGCGTGCGGAAGCCCACCTGCAGGCTGTTGAGCAGCGCGGACAGCGTGGAGGGACCGGCAATCAATATACGATACTTCTGCTGCAATTCTTCCATCAGGCCGCGGCTGCGCAGCGCTTCAGCATACAGGCCCTCGGTAGCCAGGAACATGACCGCGAAATCGGTGGTGTAGGGCGGCTCAATGTACTTTTGTGAAATCCGTTTTGCTTCGGTTCGCACGGCGCCGCACAGCGCCGTTGACGCTGCGCTGACGGTCTCGGGATCGCCGCTCTCCGCAGCCGCCAACAGCCGTTCATAGGCTTCCATCGGATATTTTGAATCAATGGGAAGATAAATTTGGCTGTCCTTTTCAGCGCCGGGAAGAATCACGGCATATTCCACACGCTCTGAGCTATGGGGGATCACCTGGACATTTTCGGCATACTGTGCCGGCGCGAGGATTTGAGAAAGCAGCGCGCCCAATTGGACCTCGCCCCATATGCCCCGGGTTTTTACGTTGGAAAGAACTTTTTTGAGGTCGCCCACGCCGTTGGCCAGTGAATGCATTTCGCCAAGGCCCTTATACACCTGCTCCAGGCGTTCATTGACAAGGGAAAAGCTTTCGCCCAGCCGCTTGTTCAGCGTTTCATGCAGCTTTTCATCCACCGTCTGCCGCATTTGCTCCAGCTTTTCAGCGTTTTCCCGGCGAAGCTTTTCCATGCCGGTATTCAGGGAATCCTTTAGCTGCTCCGCCCGCTGGTCATTTTGACTCAGCTTGCTGTCCAGCGTAGAGGAGATACGGTGCAGGCGGATATCCTGGGATTGATCAAACACATCCAGCCGCGTGCTGAGCATATCCATGTGCTGCGCCGTGGCGCGGCTGCTTTCGGTTAAAACAGCGGTATAGGCCTGCTGCTGGCGGGCAAGCTCGTTGCGCATGTGCTCTTCCAGCGTTTCGGCCTGGGCGGAAGACTTTTGCGCTGCCTGTTCGGCTTGGTTTTTAAGCTGGACAGAAAGGGATTTCTGCCGTTTCAGCAACAGGAGCAGTAGCGCCCCACACACGGCAAGCAGGAAACAGCCAAGGGCAAGGAGCCAACCACCTGTGGACGCGGATAAACGATCAAGCATGAGATTTTCCCAACTTCCAATGCCTGTAGCACAGGCCAATATAACGGATCTCGGATTGATTATCGATCAAAACCTGCTCACCCGTTCTGATAACGTTGCCATTCACATCAACGCGCGTGTTCATGGTGGCCTTGCAGCCGCACCAGCACAGGCCGCCGGGGACCTCCAATATATCCTCGGCCAGGCGCATCAGCGCGGCCGAGCCGGGAAAGAAATTGCCCATGAAATCGGTTTTCAGGCCAAAACAGTAGATTTCGTGTTCCAGTGCAAGATCAGCGATTTCCTCAACCTGTTTTTCTGTAAGGAACTGGGCTTCGTCGATAAAGATATAGGGAAGATCATTGCGGCCGTTCCGCGCGGATACCCAAATCAGCTGTTCGCGAAGGCTTTGATCGGGATAAAGCACAATATCTGCCTGCGCGCACAGCCCAACGCGGGAATATACCGTACTGCTGTCAATGCGCGTATCGATGGAGGGCTTGACCAGGACCACGTAGTGCCCAAGCTGTACGTGGTTGTAATGCTGCATCAGCAGCATGGCGGACTTGCTGGAGCCCATAACTCCGTATGAAAAGTGCAACATTATATCTCCCGCCTGCCTTCCATCGCTTTGGAAAGGGTAATTTCATCGGCGTATTCCAAATCGCTTCCCACAGGCACGCCATGGGCGATGCGGGTTACAAGGATGCCCATGGGCTTGATCAGCCTGGCGATATAGGCCGCCGTTGCTTCTCCTTCAATGTCGGGATTGGTGGCAAGGATCACTTCTTCCACCTTTTCACTGGCCAATCGCTGCATCAATTCCTTGATGCGAATATCCTCCGGGCCAATGCCGTTCATGGGGGAGAGGGTGCCCAGCAGCACATGGTAGCGGCCCTGATAGTCGCGCATGCGTTCCATGGCGGCCACGTCCCGGGGATCGCGCACCACACAAATCTGCCCATTCTGCCTTTTTTCATCCTGACAGATCGTGCAGATTTCATTTTGCGTATAATTGCCGCAAATGCTGCAAAAGCGAACGGACTTGCGGCCCTGCCAGATGGCGGCGGCCAAATCGTGGACGTCCTGCTCGGGCATACCGGCAATGTGGTAGGCAAGGCGCTGGGCGCTTTTTTGCCCTATGCCCGGCAAGCGCGCCAGCTGTGCCGCCATACGCACTATAGGCTCAACGGTGGCGCTCATCAGAACAGTCCGCCCATTCCCTTGGGCGCCATGGCGGACATGGTCTGTTCCCGGGTTTCCTCACCCTGGCGAAGGGCCTCGTTGACGGCGGCAATGATCATATCCTGGAGCATTTCCACGTCATCGGGATCAACCGCCTCCGGGTTAATGGTCAGGGAAAGCACTTCACGCTTACCGCTTACCTTGCAGGTAACCATGCCGCCGCCCGCGGAGGCTTCGTATTCCTTCGCGTCCAGCTCTTCCTGGGCCTTTTCCATCTGCTGCTGCATCTTCTGCGCCTGCTTCATCAGCTGCTGTATATTGGGACCGCCAAATCCGCCAAATTGATTACGTGCCATATCGATATTCCTCCATTTATCTGTTGCGGCGCTGCCGCGTAAATTGACATCTTAATATACCATATTTTGCGTATCGTTGCAATCAAAAATACAAAATCACCCTTTTTCCCTTTGAAACATAGGATGCGTTCAAAGGAAAGGGGGAAAAGAAATGCTTTCTTTTTTTGCGGGACTGCCGCATTTGCTCCAGGCATTGCTGGCAACGCTTTTTACATGGAGTGTCACAGCGGCAGGTGCCGCTTTGGTATATTTATTTAGACGGCCCAAAAAGATTTTCCTGGATGGCATGCTGGGGTTTTCTGCGGGCGTTATGATGGCCGCTTCCTATTGGTCGCTGCTCGAACCGGCCATTGAAATGGCCGAGTCGCTGGCAATGAACGCCTGGCTGACAGCTTTGATCGGCTTTCTCAGCGGCGGCGCGCTGCTTTTGGCGGGAGATCAGTTTTATGGATACGTAAGTCATAAAAAACAATACCGGCTTTCGG